>NZ_JBEXPG010000014.1:0-139711 GCF_040611935.1 Streptomyces sp. NPDC006512
CGCGGACAACGCTTCCCACTCCAGATCCGACAGTTCATGACGACGCACCATGCGGCACATGATCCCCCATCAGAACCCTTTGAAGACAGTGCCTAGACCGCGGCGCCCCCAGGGCCTCAGACGGGTTCCGTACCCTCACCCGGCGGCGGAGCGGTGCGGATCGTCTCCAGCGCGGTCAGCAGGCGCAGGTAGGCGAGCCTTTCCGCCGCCATCGCCCGCACCAGGGGCAGGTCGTGCGGATCACCGGGCGGTAGCGCCCGGGCGGCGGCGAGGCGGAGCTCCCTCGCCCGGTACGCCTCGCTCCGGGCGTCGACGCAGGCCGCGTCGAGGAGCTCGTGGTCGAGGACCTCGGCGAAGGCGCGCTCCGTCAGTGCCGCGAGCCGGTCGAGGTCGGCGGCGCACTGCTCGGAGGCCGGTCCCGCACAGGACGCCTCCAGGGCCCGCGACAGCGACCCGAGGGCCGCCCCGAGCCGCGGGTACCCCCAGGCGGGCTCGGTGTCGTCCCGGCATCCGGTGGCGAGGGCCAGCAGCACGGCGGCGCAGGCCACGGCGCGGACCGCACCCGTCGCCCGTCCCGGTCCCGCGCCCCCGCGCGCGGTGGAGCAAGCGGTCATGGGAGCCCCGAACGCCGGTGGTCAGGGGACGGCCTCGTCCCGACCGCCATCCTCGCCCGCACCGGTCAGCGCTGCCACCCGGAGCCCGCGCGGCCGGCCTGCGCGTACGTCGAGGGCTGGACCGCCCGGTGCCACGGCGCGGAGGGCGGACCGCTGCCGACCGGGACGGAGCCCGCGGGGGGAGCCGTCGTGACGTGCAGTCCGGCGTCCAGCCCGAGGGCCGCGGCGACGGCCGTGCCGTCCGGCTCCGCGACGGCCGCCGGCGCGCCCGTGTAGAGCATCTGGGACTCGTACCAGGACGGCGTCGCGCCGGGGCCCGACA
Source organism: Streptomyces sp. NPDC006512 (assembly GCF_040611935.1). Taxonomy (NCBI): domain Bacteria; kingdom Bacillati; phylum Actinomycetota; class Actinomycetes; order Kitasatosporales; family Streptomycetaceae; genus Streptomyces; species Streptomyces sp. NPDC006512. Next base: position 937 of record NZ_JBEXPG010000014.1, read on the forward strand.
CACCGATCGTGCCCGCGCCCGCGCGGCCCGCGAGCAGGCCGCCCGCGACGCCGACGGCGCCGTAGCCGCCCTCGCCGCCCGCCTCGGTCACCGGGGAGAACACCGGTGCGGGCCCGCCCGCCGTGGCCAGGCTCGTACCGACGGTGCCCGTACCGGGGCGGCGGAAGTAGAGGCGGACGCCGTCGCCCGAGGGGCTCGCCGAGAGCGGACCGGTGGTCGCCGGCAGCCCGGTCGGGAACGGGCCGTCGAGCGGGGCGTCCGGAGCCGGCCGGACCCAGGCCAGCACGGTCCGGGCCGTGGCCGCGTACACGTGGCGGCGTCCCGCCGCGTCGGTCGCGGTGACCGGCTGGCCCTGGAGCGCGGCGCCGCCCAGGGACTGCCACGCGCCGAAGGCGCCGTCGGGGGTCTCCTGTGCGCGGGCGCGCAGGGTGCGCGCGGAGTCGCGTACGTACACCGTCATCCGGCCCGCGCGGTCCACGTCGACGGCCGGCGCACTGATCGCCGAAGTGCCGGATATGTCCCCCGTGTCCGGGGTGCCCAGGGACTGCCACGGGCCGAACGCCCCGTCCGGCGCCGCCTGGACCGCGTACACGACGTCGCGCGCGTACTCCTGGGGCGCGGCGCCCAGGGTGGTGCGGGTACCGAACACCGCGAGCCTGCCGTCGGGCAGCCGGACCGCCGTCGCGCCGGTGTCGATCCCGGCGCCGGCGAGGAACCCGGGACCCTCCCAGGGGGCCTTGGGGCCGCTGCGCGACCAGTACGCCATCCGGCCGTCCAGGACGGCGAACGCCCACAGCCGGCCGGACGCGCCCTCGGTCATCCAGGACGTGCCGTCGCCCCGGCTGTAGCGGATGGTCTGGTTCCATCCGGCGCCGGTGGGCCGGGTCGCGGTCTTGCGGTCGCCGCAGCCGGCGGGACTGCCGCACCAGTCCTGGTGGTCCGTCCAGGCGTAGGTCTTGAGGTAGCCGAGCTTCTCCTCGGCCGCCTGCGGGTCGAGCGTCGGAGGCAGGCCGCTGTTGGGATAGCTCACGTAGTTCTGCACCGAGAAGTGCGGCCGGTCCGCGGACTTCGCGTAGCGCTCGGCCGCGGCCTGCACGAAGCGGGCCCCGTACATGTGGTCCTGGTGGTCGAGGAAGGCGCCGCCGCCCTGGGAGCGGCCGGGCGTCGGGTCCTGCGTCCGTATCGTCGTGGGCCGGTACCGCGCGAAGACGCCGACGATGGCCTCGACGGCCTGCTCCTTGGTGTAGGAGAAGGGGCCCTTGACCGGGGTCCCGGAGGTCAGCTGGGAGCCCAGGGCGGAGACCTTGCCGTCCCACAGTCCGCGGAGGCTGTCCGGATTGTCGTCGGAGATGCTGCGGGCCTCGCGCAGCTGCATCCAGACCAGGCTGACCTCGGGCCGGGCGACGAGGACGTCCACCTCGGCGCTGCCCCCACCGACGGTGGGTATGGACTCCCGCTGCCAGGCGGCGGCGCGGTCTCCGGTGGCCATCTGCGCGTAGGCGGCCCGTATGCCGTTCTGCCGGGCCTCCGCGTAGGCGGCGTGGTCGGCGGGGCCGGCCGGATCCTCCAGGTGCGGGCTGTGGGCCTCGTTCCTGCCGTCGGACTCGCCGGAGGTCAGGTAGACGGTGGCGACCTTGACGCCGGTGGACAGGGAGCGGCTCAGGTCGGGGTTCATGAAGAAGAGGTCGTCGTCGGGATGCGCGACGACCTGGAGGACCGTGCCCTCGGTCACACTCGGGCGGAACGGTGCCTCGGGAGCGGTCGCGTCCTGGGCGTTCCCGTATCCGTGGGCCCAGGTCGTCACCCCGGCGGCGCCGACGGTGAGCACGGCGAACAGGGCCGCGAGACGGGTGCGGCTGGCCAGGGACATCTAGAACGCCTTGAGGATCGGTCCGGTGCGGAACTCTGCCGAGGAGAGGGTGGGTCGGCGCCCCGATGACTCCACGACTTCCGGAGACGACCGGGCCAGATTATGCCTCGCGCGTTTGCGACTGACACACCCTCAAGAGGCATATGACGGGAAACCGAGTCGAATGCCGCTTATCGCCGACTTAGGCGATTTGCACTTATGTGTCATGGGGTGTCGTCGCCTGTCGGGCGACCGGAGACCCCCGCAAAGTGATCCGCCTCACACGTTGTCACGCTGGCCGCCCGCACGGTGCCTTGAGGCCGGACCCACGGACGACGCCGGCCACCCGCGGCTCGGACACCTCCCGGCAACCCGGCGCGTCACGGCCGCGCACGGAGTCGCGCCCTGGCCGCCGTCAGTACCCGCGCGCTGACGGCGGCCGTTCCCGTGGCGGGGCCGGCGCTACGGCAGGTAGGCCTGCTTCGTGGCGCAGGTCCAGATCACGGGCTTCAGCTTGCCCTTCGCGTTGACGGCGGCTCCGCCGACCCGGCCGTCGTCGGACACCGACCCGGCCGCGCTCGCCTGGTTCGCGGCGAGCCGCGGCAGCGCGAGCACCGGCCCCGTGCCCGGCCAGAGCTGGGCCTGGTCCGGCACGAGCTGCTCGTCGGGGTGGAACTTCGCGGTGCCGACCGACACGTTGGTCGTCGGGCTGATCGCCTCGAAGGTTCCGTACGGGTGTGTGTTCAGCACGCCGGGGGAGCTGCCGGAGCCGGTGTACGGGGGAGTCCAGGTCCACGGGGTGAACTGGTAGCCGGGCCCGTACCAGTCGTAGCCGACGACGCGGCCGCTCTCGTCGAGGTCCTGGACGTAGCTGTCCTGGGTGCTGGGGGCGAGGGACCGGGCCGGCCCGCCGTCGCCCGGCCAGATCACGGGGTAGGTCCGCTCGATGTGCTGGCCGGTCTCGGGGACCTCGTGGTCCTGCTTGGCCACGCCGAGGACGTCGCCCTTGTTGTTGACGGCGGTGACCAGTTCGAGGCTGGTGCCCGGCCCGGCGTCCGCGGGCAGGGGCAGCTCGCGCACCTTCTGGCCGTCCTTCCAGACGAGGCCCGCGCCCGCCTGGTTGCGCGAGACGACGTACCCGGCGTCGTTGACGTCGGCCTCGCCGTACGCGTAGTCGCTGCCCGGCAGCGGCGTGACCGCGGGGGCGCCCGCCCGGTAGGTGAACACGTAGCCGCCGGCGCCGAGCACGCGGCCGACCATCAGGCCGCCCTTGTTCACGGCGATGAGCTCGCCCTGAAGGTCGGCCGCGGGCAGCGGGACCTTGTGGAGCGTGGTGCCGGTCCAGTACACGGGCCGCGCGCCGGAAACGCCGACGGACAGCTTGCCCGTACCGAAGGCGAGGACCCCCTCGGTCTGCCGGTTGCCCGGGTTGTAGCCGCCGGACGTGCCCAGCGAGCCCAGCACCTGGAGCTTGGGCGTGCAGGTGGTGGCGGCCGATGCCGGACCGGCGGCGGTGACGATGCCGGCCAGGACGATGGCGGCAGCGGCGGCGCAAGCGCCTCGTCTCATGGGTGTGCGGTTCATGGTTCGAATCCCCCCTGGATTGTCATATGCCCGGTGACTGCGGCGTGTTGATGTTATCCGCCGGTATTCCCGTTCGCCCGTGGTGGGTACGCCGGATTTTCCGGTAGCCGCCCTCCGTCCGCCCCGGGCGGGCGGCTGAGTACAGTGATCAGCTGCCGTCGGCCCGGCGGCCCGTCCTTTCTCCAGGGGGAACCCGTGCCAGCGCCGCTTCCGCACCACCGAGCGCACCGATCCGTCGTCCGGGCGAGGCGGCGGACCGCCACCGCGGTGTGCGCCGCACTCCTGCCCGCGGCCGTACTCGTCCTGCACCTCGGGCTCGGCCCCGCGGCCCAGGCGTACGGTCCCGTCGGCGCGGGGTCGCCGGGGGCGAGCGGCCCGACGGCGGCCGGCCGGGTGACGGTGACGGAGGGGCAGGTCCGCGAGGCCGCACCCGGGGGCGCGATCCTCTACCCGAGCGTGACCAGCTGCCTCACCGTCACCGTGCGGCTGCGGGACGGCGGTCTCGTCGGCGCTCACGCCAGCCTGTTCCAAGTGCCGGGCGAACTGCGGTCCGACGAGATCCTGGCCGCGCTCGGGGACCGCGTCGGCGGGCGCCCCGTGAGCGCGGTCCAGGTCCGCGGGGCCGTCGGCGCCTGGCATCCGGGCTACTTCGTGAAGGCGATCGAGGGGTACGGGGAGGGGGAAGAGGTACCGGTCGCCGCCGGCCAGGACTTCGAAGGCCTGGCCCGGGCGGTATCGCGGGGCCTCGGCCTGCCCCGCGGGCTCGTCACCGTCGAGGACGTGCCCGACGGGGACCAACTCGTCGGCTGACGGCGCTTGTCCATGACCGCCCCGGCACGGTGTGGCCCCCGCACCCCTCCACCCTGCGGACAGCCACAGGGTGGAGGTGCGGTCCTACGGGGCCGGCCGGTCCTACCGGTCCTGGGCGAGTTCGTAAAGCTCGCGGAAGCGGCCCCCCTCCAGGGCCACGAGCTGCTCGAAGGGGCCCTGTTCCACGATCCGGCCGCCGTCGAGGACGACGATGCGGTCGGCCAGGCGGCAGTTCTCCATCCGGTGCGTGACGATCACCGTGATGCGGCCCTCCCGCATGTCCCGCAGGCCGGAGAAGACCATGTGCTCACCGCGGGGGTCCATCGCGCTCGTCGGCTCGTCCATGACCAGCAGGCCGGGCTTGCGGTGGAAGGCGCGCCCGCAGGCCAGGCGTTGCCACTGACCGCCGGACGGCTCGTGACCGCCCCAGAACGAGCGTGCCAGGAGGGTGTCCAGGCCGTCGGGGAACTCCTCGACGGCCGTCCGCATGCCGACCGCGTCCAGCGCCTCCCACACGGCCTCCTCGCCGCGCGGGTCCGGCTGGCCGAGGGTGATGTTCTCCCGTGCGGAGAACGGCCAGTACCCGTACGACTGGGTGACCAGGCCGACGTGCCGCCAGGCGGTGCGCTGGTCGGCGTCGGAGGTCGGGACGCCGTCCCAGGAGACGGTGCCGGACGTCGGGGCGGTCAGTGAGGTCAGCAGCCGGATCAGCGTGGACTTCCCGGCGCCGTTCTCCCCGACGACGGCGACGACCTCACCCCGGGCCAGGGTCAGGGAGACCGGACCGAGGGCGGGCGCGTCCTTGCCGGGGTAGGTGTAGGCCGCTTCCTCCAGCCGGATCTTCTCCGGCGCGTTCTCCATCACCTGAGGGCCGCGCGGGCCGGAGTTCTCGGCGGCCTCCTTGACGAAGGTGGCGTAGTCGCCGAGGTACAGGGCGTGCTGGAACATGGCGGCTCCGTACACGACGAGCTGTGACAGCGCCGCCGTGGAGGTCCGCATGGCGACGATCGCCGTGCCGGCGGCGGCGAGGGCCATGTACCCGCCGACGACGAGAGCCGCGAGCGCCCCGTACGTCGCGACGACGAAGACGCCCGAAGCGGTGGCGGCGATCAGGTACACGGTCAGGTAGCGGGGCGCCGAGGACACCATCTTGGCGTCGATGCGCTCGCAGACGGCCGCGTACCAGTGGTGGGCGTAGGGGCGCATGCTGTTGCCGCGCAGCTCGTCGGCGAGCTTCGGGGTCGTCAGGTGCCAGCGCATCATGTGCTTGATGTTGCGCGAGGCGATCGTCTCGTTGTGGAGGCGGTAGTCGAGGCGGGCCGCGTACACCGAGCCGAGGCCGCGGGGTACCACCGACAGGAGGAGCAGCGGCAGCAGGACGGGGTGGACCACGGCCAGGACCGAGGCGACCGCCACCATGTCGATCATTCCGCCGGTGAACCCCAGGGCGTCCTGGAGGAGCATGGCGGAGCGGGCGGAGCCGGTCTCGGCGGCCTCCGAGCGCTCGGTGAAGTCGGGGGCGTCGTAGGCGGCGAGTTCCACGTCCATGTGGGCGTCGACCATCGCGAGGTCGGCGAGGGTGGCCATGCCGGGATTGAGCCGCCGGGCGGCGCTGCCGGCGGCGATGGAGGCCAGTGCGCCGAGGGCGGTCATCGCGGCGGCGACGACCAGGGGCCAGGCGGCCGCGGACACGCGTTCCTGTACGCCGTCGCTGGCCAGCAGGGGGACCATCGCCCGGGAGACCGCCGCGAGCGCGGACGCCGTGCAGATCCCGCCGAGGAGCTGGGCGGCGACGAGTACGTGGAACGCGGTGCGGTTGACGGCGAGGGCCAGCCGGGCGGTCTGCTTGAGGGCGGCGGGAACACGGCGGGCCATCTGTCCCAGCGACAGCGCCTGCATGGTGTCGTTGTGCCGGCCCCACGTGTACCTGAACTCCGGCGGGGCGGGTGGTGCGACGGCGGATCCCTGTTTCGCGCTCTGCTGCTCGGACACGCTGCGTCTCCTTCAACTGGGTTGTGGCGGAGCCCGGTTCGTCGCTTCCGCGCACGGCGAGGACGCCCCTGCCGGTGGTGGGCGGCGGGGCGGGTGCGGGGTCGCTGGAACTGGAGGGAGTGAGTACAGCGCAGGCCCGCGGCCGGAGCAGCGGGATCTGGCCGACCTCGCGGCGGCCGGCCCCCTGGCGTGGCCGCTGATCGTGTCGGGGGGCCGCCGGGTCTCCGGGCGGGCCGCCGGGAGAGGTTGGCCGGAACCGGCCGGTACGGGGGTCGGGCCGCCGGAAACCGCTTGCGCGCACCGCCGGGGCCGATGCCGGACCGGGGGTCACCTGCTCCGGCGGCCGGGACCCGGCCGGGCCGCGGTCCGTCGCCGCGCATGGGACGCGCGGCCGGGGGCAAACGGGCCCCACGGACGGTTCGTTGCTGAAGAGGAGGTGGCGGCGGTGCGCGCTGACAGGGTGCTGGAGTCCTTTCCCGCCAGTGATCCGTACGGCAGTTGGCCGGCGGAGGAGTACGCGGCCCGGTGCCGTGCGCGGGGCGTGCGGGTCAGTGTCGTGATGGACCTGAAGCGCGACGCCTTCCTCGTCGTGGCCCCCGACACGGACGCGGCGGAGGCGGCGGCCGCGTAGCGGCAGGGCCCCGCCCGGGTCACCCCGGCCAGTGCACGCGCCCGAGGTGGATCAGGCGCAGCTGGCCGCGGGCCGTGGCGGTGACGGCCGACCAGTCCTCGCCGCGCAGCGAGGCGGCCAGGCAGGCCGAAGCCGTCATGAACATGTGGTCCACCAGGAGCCGGGACAGCATCGTCACCTCGTCGGCGCCCCACCCCGCGCTGACCGGATCGGCCACGAGCGCGGCGCCGATCTCCCCGGCGAACGCGTCGAGTTGCCCGGCGATCGCCTCGCGCACCGCCGGGACGCCGCCGTGCCGCTCGCGGACGAGGAAGCGTACGTGCGCCGGCCGGCCGCGGACCAGCTCGGTGATGAGGCGCACCGCGGCGTCACCGCGCCGCTCGGCGTCACCGGTGGCGGCGAGGATGCCGCGTACGGTCTCGTGCAGGCTGGCCAGGGCCTCCTCGACGAGCGCGGTCCCCAGCTCGTCCATCCCGTCGAAGTGCCGGTAGAAGGCGGTGGGGGTCACCCCGGCGGCCCTGGCCACCTCCCGGAGCCCGAGGCTGCCGAGACTGCGCTCCTCCAGCTGCGACAGGGCCGCGTCGAGGAGCGCGCGTCGGGTGCGACGGCGCTGGGCTTCGCGGACACCGGTGTTCGGACTCATGCCGGCAGTCAACCGCGTCACAGTTGCCGGCCGCCAGCATGAGTACAACTAGACCGGGTAGTCAGTGAACAACTGTTACCTATAAGTAGGAGGAACTCTCGTGCTCTTCCTCGTAGCCGCGCTTCTCGTCCTGGGCGTCGTCCTCGGCGCCGTGGCCCACGTGCCGGTGCCGGTGAGCGTGGTCGCCGGTACCGCGATCGCCGTCTGGCTCGCGCTCTTCGCCGCGCGCGAACGGCTGTCGGGCCGGCGCGCCGGGCGCTCCGGCCACCACGGCGGAGGCCTGCGGTGAACGCCCGGACCACCGCCGTGAAGACCCCGGCGCGCACCCGTGACGCCGACGCGATGGCCGTCACCGCGTTCGTCCTCGGCCTGGCCGGGCTCCTCGTGATGAACCTGGTCCTCGGCCCGGCCGCCGTCGTGCTGGGCTCCCTCGCCCTGTGGCGGCACACGTCCAGGCCGGGCCGCGCCCGTCTCGGCATCGCCCTGGGCGTGGCCGACCTCGTGGTCCTCGCCTGCCTCGTCACCGCCGACGACACGTGGTCGTGGAGCCTGGCCTGACCCACACCGTGACCCGCCCGCCGGACCCGCCCCGCGCGGCCCGGCGGCGCGGCGGACTGGAGGCCTGGGAGCCCGGCGGGCGTGGGGGCTACAGGCGGGCCGTGCGGCGTACCTCGCCCCAGTCCACGAACTTGAAGTCGGTGTCGGTCCGGGCCTGCCCGTCGGGCCCCGCCGTCGCCGGGGTGTTGGCGCCGTCCTGGACGACGAGCAGTCCGTTCGGGAAGCGCCTGCCGAGGGGGGCGCCGGTGACGGCGGCGCCGTCGCACTCCTGCGATCCGTCGGGCGCACCGGGCCCGCTGCCCGCCGCGATCCGGAAGCCGCGGACGTACGCGTTGCCGGGGCCGCGCCGGAACACGGAGAAGGTGTCGTCGCCCTGACCGGAGGCGAGCAGGTAGCCCTCGTCACGGGGGTCGTCGGGGTCGCGCCAGATGGTCAGGCCCTCGACGTCGGCACTGATGTGACGGCCGCCGAAGCCCGGGTCCGCGCCCGCCGCGCACTCCTCGGTCCCCGGGTCCCAGGTGCCGGGGACCCCGTACGAGCGGACCTTCTCGATCAGCCGGGCCGGGGAGCGCAGGTCGGCGTCGAGCTTCCAGATGCCGACGTCCTCCTGGCCGGCGTACAGGTCACCGGTGTCGGGGTCGACGACCATGCCCTCGACCTGGGGGAGTTCGCCGGGCTCTGCGCACGGGGTCCAGCGCGTGCCGTTCGGGAGGCCGAAGGAGGAGGGCAGCGAGGCGGTGCGGACCGTGCGGTAGCCGACCTTGCCCTGTGCGTTCGGCGTGAGTTCGGCGAGCGCCAGGTCGGTGGCGTGGCGCCGGCTCGTGACCGCGAAGGAACGGCCGCTGCGGCGGTCGGTGTAGGTGGCCAGGCCGTAGACGGTCCGCTGGTCCGCGACCTCGTCCTGATCGGCCGAGAACACGAGCGGGGCCGCCGTCTCGTCGGTCACGTCGACCAGGGGGGCCGTGCGCCGCGCGGGGTCGATCCGGTAGACGCGCAGCTGGTCGCGGCCGCGGTCGGAGACGACGGCGACGTCGTGGCGTCCTTCGGGGAAACGTAGCCCGGTGACGAGGTCGACGTTGTTGAAGCGGCCGGCGTCGTCGCCCTCCCTCGGCGGGGGCGGTGCCGGGATCGACTGGACCTGACGTCCGTCGAGGTCGTAGACCCGCAGGCCCCCCTCCTTGGCGGTGGCGACCACGAGACTGCGGTCGGGGTCCTGCGCGTTGCGCCAGATCACCGGGTCGTCGGCGTTGGCGTTGCCGCCCGCCTCGTCGTCGAAGAGGGAGGGCGTCTCGACGGACGCGGTCACGGCGGGCAGCGGGGGAGGGCCGGCGGGGCCGGTGTGCGCGTGCACCGGTGTGGTGATCACTGCCAGGACGGCGAGCGTCGCCACGGCGACGAGGGGCGGCCTCCTGCGCGGGGTCGCGGTCATTCTGCCTCCAGCTCACGGGTTCGGGGTGGCCGCGGCGTCGCGGGCGCGGGGGCGGCGACGCCGTGTACGTCCGGCCGCCCGTCACCCTGGCCTGCCCGCGGGTGGCCGTCATGGAACCCTGATGACATGCGCATGACTTCGCTGTGACCTTCCGGTGCTGCCGGTTCCCACGATCCCCTCGGCGAAGCCGCCCCGCTCGGCGGCCCCGCCCGCCCGGCCGCCCTTTTCGCGGGCCGCGCCGTGGGTAGCCGACCGGTGACAGCGAACGCACGGCCAGGAGGCGGAATGATCACTCAGGAGCAGTTGACGGTGCTGGCCCGGTCCGGGGCGTACACGCAGCGGGGCCTGCACATCGGGGCGGTGGAGTACGTGCTGGTGGACGACACCACGGGGAGGCCGGAATGGGCACGGGTCGTCGACCGGGCCTCGGGGCTGGCCGGGGTGTTCGTCCCGCTGCGCCAGGCGGAACTGATCGGCGAACGCCTGGTGGTGCCGTACCCCGTGGCCCTGATCGAGGAGGCTCCCTGCGCCGCGCTGGACTGCGGGAGCGTGCTGTCCGTCGCGGAGGAGCAGCGGCTGTTCGGGCACTACGGCATCAGGGACCCCCGCGACGAGGTCAACGCCGAGCAGGGCGCGGGCTGGAGCGGCATGGACCGGGCACAGGCCATCCGTGAGGGTACGGCGGGCAGGGAGGGCGGCGTCTCGCGTCTGAGGCGGGCGCAGCCGGGCCGGTAGCGCGCCCCGGCGGCCGGCGTGCGCCCGGCCCGGCTTACGCCCCCGCCACGGCGAGCCGGTGCTCGTGCACGCGCAGCTGGAGCGCGGCGAGGTCCAGCAGGGGAGTGACGACGCCCAGCGCCCGGGCGCGGCGGGTGAGGTCGGTCAGGACGTGGTCGGCCTCGGTGGGCGCCCCGGCGACGAGGTCGCGGTAGAGGGACGGTGTGAGCGGGGAGCCGGAGGCCGTGACGGTGGCCTTGGTGAAGGCCAGTTCCGCTTCCGGCAGCGGGTGGCCGGCGGCCGCCGCGACCGCCGCCGCTTCGGCGAGGATGGCCGGCCCCAGCGCCGCCCCGCCCTCGACGGCGGTCACGTCGCCGACCGTGCCCCGCATCAGGCAGGTCAGCGAGACGAGGGTCGAGATGAAGACCCACTTGTGCCACATGGCGGCGACGATGTCCTCGGTGGCGGGCGAATCGATGCCCGCCCCGGCCAGGACCGTGCGGACGGCGTCCACGCGGGGTGAGGGCCGCGCGTCGGTCTCGCCGGTCAGGATCACCGAGGGCGGGGCCATGCGCACGATGTCCCCGTGCTCGTTCAGGGTGGTGACCACCTTCGCGACCCCGCCGAGCACTGATCCGGCGCCGAAGCGCGACACGAGGGTGTCGAGGTGGGCCATTCCGTTGAGCAGCGGCAGGACGGCGGTGTCCGGACCGACGGCGGCCTCGACGTCGGCCAGCGTCGCGTGCAGGGCGGTCGACTTCACCGACAGCAGGACCAGGTCGTACGGGCCGCCCGGCGCCTCCGCCGTCACCAGCCGCGGCGCCAGCCGGATGCTTTCGCCCTGGCCGTCGACCCGCAGGCCGCGGGCCCGCAGGGCTTCCGCGCGTGCGGGCCGGACCAGGAACGAGACGTCCGAGCCCGCCTGGGCGAGACGGGCGCCGAAGTAGCCGCCGACGGCGCCGGCGCCGACCGTGAGGATCCGCATGGAGGAGTGCCTTTCGTGGGACGGGGAGCGGGTGGGGCGAGCGGGGTCTGAGCACGGGTGCGGGTCAGGTCACGGCGCGGGAACCGTCGGCGGTACGCGCCGGCCGGCCGGGTTCGGGCCGCACCGGGTCGGACGCCGCTGCCGGGGAGCCGGCCGGGCGCGGCCGGTATCGGGAGACCGCGACGCCGGCCAGGCAGAGCGCCCCGCCGAACAGCGTCAGCCAGCCGGGTACCTCGCCCAGGAAGGCCCAGCTCAGCAGGACGACGATCGCGGGGACGGCGTAGGTCGTCGCGCCCAGCCTGCCCGCGGGGGTGCGGGCCAGGGCGTAGGTCCAGGCGATGAACGCGAGGGCGGTCGGCACCACGCCCAGGTAGACCATGTTCAGCGTCGCGGAGAGGGGCGCCCCGGGCAGTTCCCTGACGAGCTGCCCGGCGAAGGGCAGGCAGGCCACCGTCCCCGTCATGCAGCTGTAGGCGGTGATCTGGAGGGGCGTGCCGAAGGACAGCGCGGGCTTCTGCGCGACGACGCCGGTCGCGTAGGCCACGGCCGCGAGCAGGCACAGGACCACTCCGAGCACCGAGGTCGACGCGCCGCTGCCGCCCGAGGACATGGACAGGCCCACGACGACCGCTCCGACGAAGGAGACGGCCATGCCCGACAGCAGGCGCGGCGGCAGCGCCTCCCCGAGGAGGCGGGCCGCGAGCAGCGCCATCAGGATCGGCCCGGTGTTCACGAGCAGGGCCGCCGTACCCGCGTCGACGAGCCGTTCGCCCCAGTTCAGGGCGACCGTGTAGCCGCAGAACCACACCACCCCGGAGACCAGGATCCCCCGCCAGGCGCCGCGGGGCGGCAGGCCCTGGCGGCGGACCAGCAGCAGGGCGCCGAGCACCAGGGAACCGGCCAGCAGCCGGCCGAGGGCCAGGGCGCCGGGGGAGTAGGCGGCGCCCGCGCTGCGGATGGAGACGAAGGCGGAAGCCCAGGCGAACACCGTGAAGGTGACGGCCCCGGCCGTGAGGACGCCGGGGGATGCCTGACTGGGGCGGAAGGACGTCATGGCCCCACCCTACGTCAGAACGCTTCGGTGAGCACCGAAATAAATCGCCCCGCGACGCCGTGAGGGTGGCGCACGGTCAACGCCACATGTCAGGGGTGATCCCCAGCAGGTCCCGGAAGGCGCGATCCCCGGCCGCGGTCACCTCCAGAGCCCGCCCGCCGTCCGCCGGTCGCACCAGCCATTCCCGCTCCAGTGCCCGCGCGCGCAGCCGCGCCCCGACGACCCCGCCCAGGTGGCGGCGGCGCTCCGTCCAGTCCAGGCAGGCGCTCGCCTGCCGCCTGCGCCCTTCGTGCGCGAGGCTGACGCCCGCCTCGGCGCACCACTGGCGGCCGGCCTCCGTCAGCTCGAAGGCGCCCTCCGTGCGGAGCAGCCCGCGCCGCTCCATCGCGTCCGTCACCGCCATCCCCAGGCGCCCCGCCACGTGGTCGTAACAGGTGCGGGCGAGGGCCAGCGGGTCCGGCGCCGCCACCACGGGCACGGAGTACGCCGGGTCCCGGTCCGGAACCGCGTAGGAGGCGAGCTCGTCGAGGAGGCGGGCGGTCTCGGCGTCGGCGATCCGCACGTAGCTGTGCCGGCCCTGGCGTTCGGTCACGCAGAGCCCCGCCTCCGTCAGCCGGGCCAGGTGCCCGCTGATGGTCGACGGCGCGACGGAGGTGATCCGCGCCAGCTCGCCCGCCGTCCAGGCCCGCCCCTCCAGCAGCGTCATGCAGATCGCGGCCCGCGTCTCGTCGGCCAGGGCCGCGGCGAAGGCCGCCAGGAGCGCGGCCGGGGCGGCGCCGACCCCCGGCGCTCCGGCCCCGGCTGTTCCGGTGTGGGACTCGTTCATGCCCCCAGCATGCCGCATCACTTCGGTCAATGACGAAAGATTCGCTTCCGCGGTACGTGTCACCGCGAGCGCATCATCGGGCCGCCACGGGCAACAAGGCTGCCATGACGACGGAAAGCGGCACGGCCGCGAGACGCTCACGGCTCCTGTGGCTCGTACCGGCCCAGGCCGCCGCGATGGTGGCGCTGGGCCTCTTCGTGACCCGGGCACCGGCCGGCCACCGGCTGCTGTCACCGGAGGACGGGGTCACGGACGGCTTCGCCGAGCGCCGGACGCCGTGGGCGGACTCCGTATCGGAGTGGCTGTCCGTCGTCGCCTCCACGGAAGTCATCGTCGGCGTGACGCTGATCTGCGTCCTCGCCCTGCTCGTGCTGCCCGGTACCCCGCGGTGGGCCGACGCGGTCTTCCTGGGCGCGTCCGTCGCCGTGCAGTCGGCCGTCTTCCTCGTCGTGACGATGTGCGTGGAACGTCCGCGCCCCGACGTGCCCCGCCTGGACGGCGCGCCGCCCACCTCCAGCTTCCCCTCCGGTCACGTCGGCGCCTCCGTCGCCCTGTACGGCGCGCTGGCCACGCTCGTCTGGACCCGCCTCCGCGGTCCGTGGCGGTACGTCGCGGCAGCGGCCCTGGTCCTCGTCGTGCCGGCGGTCGGGCTGTCCCGGATGTACCGGGGCATGCACCATCCCTCCGACGTCGCGGGCGGTCTGGTCAACGGCGTCGCCACGCTGCTCGTCGTGGGCTCGGTGTTCCTGTCCGGCCGCACCACCCGGGACGCCGACGGCGGCCCGGACGCGCTCCTCCCCGCCGCTCCCGGCTCCGCCGCACCCACCGTCCCGGCACCCGCCTCCGCCCCCGCCGCCCGGGACGCGGGCCGTACCGGCCGGCGGGCCGTCGTGGTACGCCACCCGCACGGCTGCGACGACGACCTGGCCGAGCGGGTGCGCCTCAGCCTCGACCGCCACGGCTACACTGACCAACGCTGGACCCCCACCTCGGTCGAAGAGCCCTGCGGGGCCCTGCCGGAGGAGTGCGCGGAACCCGGCGTGGGGCTGGTCGTCGCCTGCGGCGGGGACGGCACGGTACGCGCCTGCGCCGACGTGGCGGCCGGCACCGGCACACCGCTGGCGCTCGTGCCCTGCGGGACCGGCAACCTCCTCGCCCGCAACCTGGACCTCCCCCACGATCCACTGGCCGCCCTCGAAGAGGCCCTCGCCGGCGGCGACTTCCCGATCGACGTGGGACGGGTGTGGGGCGACGGCCTCCCGGCCACCCGCTTCACGGTGATGACCGGCGCCGGCTTCGACGCCGCCACGGTCCGCGACGCCTCGCCCTCGCTCAAGGCCCGACTGGGATGGCCGGCGTACGTCCTGTCGGCCGCCCGCCACCTGGGAGATCCCGGCATGCGCCTGTCCGTGCGGCTGGACGGGGGCCGGATCCGCCGTCGCCGGGCCCGGATGGTCGTCGTCGGCAACGTGGGCGCGCTCCAGGGCGGACTCGAACTCCTGCCCAGGGCAAGGCCGGACAGCGGACGGCTGGAGGTCGTGCTCTTCGACCCCCGGGGCGCGACGGGCTGGCTCGCCGCCGCCGCACACCTGGCGTCCCGGATCGTCCGTACGGCCCCCCGCGTGCCGGAGGCGTCCGTCCAGCCGCCGTCCGGCGGCCGGACGGTGGCCGGGGGGTCCCTGGAGTACTTCAGCGCCCGGCGGATCGAGATCCGCTTCGCCGGCGCGCAGCCCCGGGAGGTCGACGGGGACACGCTGACGGAAGGCTCCCGCCTGTTCGCCGAGGTGGAACCGGGCGCCCTGCGGATCCGGCTCCCCCGAGCACCGGGAACCCCTCCGGACGCCCCCGGGGAACACCACGTCCCCGGAGAACACCACGCCCCCGGGGAACATCACGGCCGACGGGACCCGGATGCCCGCCCCGCCGCCCGTCCGTCCCGTACCGCACACCACTGAACCCGCGCCGGCACGCCGCGCCGGGACCACACACAGTCAGGAAGCCGATGGGAACCGCGACCCGGGTACCACAGAGACGCGACGTAGTGGGCGAGGAACTGTCCGCGGACGAGGCCTGGGCCGCCCTGCGCCGGTACGGGGGCTGGAGCCTGGCCCGCGACTCGTTCGTGCGCTTCCGCTACGCGGACGGCTTCAGCCACTCCCGCGCCCTCGCGCTCCAGACCGTCCTGTCCATCGTGCCCCTGGCCATCGCCGCCATAGGCCTGTCCGGCGTCCTGCACACCGAGGACCTGGGCCGCGTCGCCGAGCTCACGATCGGACGGATCACCAGCGGCCCCAGCCGGCAGGTGGTCGACGAGGCCCTGAGCGAGAGCCGCCGCCACGCCGGCGACGGCGGCCAGGCCGCCCTCTGGCTCGGCCTGCTGTTCTCCGTCGCCAACGTCACCACGAGCCTGTGCCAGGTCGAGCGCGGCGCCAACCGCATCTACGGCAACGAACGCGACCGGCCCTTCCTGTACAAGTACTCCCGCGGCCTCGTGATGGCGGCCCTCGCGGGTCTTCCCCTCGGGCTGAGCTTCGTCCTCACCGTCCTCGGCGCCGACCTCACCCACGCCTTCGCCGAGGTCTACCACCTCGGGCCGGGCGCCGTCCGCGCCTGGGACATCCTGCGCTGGCCGGTCGGGATCCTGCTGGCCGTGCTGGCCACCAGCGCGATCTTCCGCCTCTCACCGCGCCGCGACCAGCCGGGCTACACCTGGCTCGCCTTCGGCGCCGTCGTCTACCTGGTGCTGTGGATCACCGCGACCTGGGCGCTCAGCCTGTACGTCGGCGCCAGCAGCACCTTCACCAGCGTGTACGGGCCCCTCAGCGCCCTCGTTTCCCTGCTGCTGTGGTCCTACCTGACCTCGCTGGCCCTGTTCCTCGGCCTGTCCTTCGCCGCCCAGCTGGAAGCCGTACGGGCCGGTGTGCGTGATCCGGTCGCACGGGACCCGGGCGTCTGAACCCCGACGCCCGCACCCCGCCGTCCACCGCCCACCGCCCGCGGCCCACCCCGCCACCCGACCCGCCGTCCCCCGCCCGACGCCCCGAACGAAAGACGCGTACCCATGGCACAGCATCCGCCCCGCCCCCGACTCCGCGCGGCCCGCGAGTTCCTGGCCAGACACTCCGGGCCCGACGCGGCGTTCGGGAGGCGGCTCGTGCTGACGGTCACGGCGACCGTCTGCGTGACCGTGCCGTTCGTCCTGGCCCTCGTGCTCGTCGAATCCCGCTGGCCCCCGCTGTACCGCCTCGACCGGGACACGGCCGAACGGCTCCACCGCGCGGCCCTGGAGGACCCGGCGCGGGTGCGGGTCCTGGACTTCCTCACGGGCGTGCTGTGGGACCCGGTGACCATGCGGCTCCTGGTGGCGCTCCTCGTCGTGTGGCTCCTGCGGCGCCGTGCCTGGCGGCTGGCGGCCTGGGCCGCCGTCACCGAGACGGCCGGCGCCCTCATCGGGTTCCTCACGAAGAACGCGGTGGAACGGGCGCGTCCCCACCTGCCCGACCCCGTCGCCGACGCGCCCGGATTCTCCTTCCCCTCCGGTCACGCGATGACGGCCATGGTCTCCTGCGCCGTCCTGCTCCTGGTCCTGCTCCCGCTGGTGCCGCCCGCCTGGCGGCCGCTGCCCTGGGCGCTGGCGGTCATCAGCGTGCTGGGCGTCGGCTACACCCGGGTCGCGCTCGGTGTGCACTGGGTCAGTGACGTCGTGGGCGGCTGGCTCCTCGGGATCGTCGTGGTCACCGCGACGACGCTCGTCTTCGAGGCCTGGCGGGCCGACACCGGACGCCGCCGGACCGGCGTCGCCGAAGGACTGGAGCCCGAGATCTCCGGGGAGGAACCCGAGCCGGCCGTCGGGGTGTCCCGCCGGCCGGGCTCCCCGGACGGGCCGTCACGCCCCTGATGAGCCGCCGGCGTGCGGACCGAAGTGGTTCGCCCCGGCGTGCCGGGCCTGCCCGGACGGGGGACGGAAACAGGCGGTGATCGTCTTGCCGCCGTGGAAGGAGTGCGCGTCCCAGGCGTCGGCGAGGGCGTCGATGATGGCCAGCCCCCGCCCGGAGGTCGCCTCGCGCGAGGGGTCGCGCGGGGCGGGCAGGGACGGGTCGCTGTCGGCGACGCTGACGTGCAGGCACTGCCCGTCCCAGGTCAGCACCAGCTGGGCCGTGCTGTGGGCGTGGACGTGCGCGTTGGTGACGAGCTCCGACACCGTCAGCAGGACGGAGTGGGCCGTGTCGGGGGCTTCCGCGGTCCACCGCAGGGAGTCCAGGTGTTCCCCGGTCCACCGGCGGGCCTCGCGCACCCCCCGGTACACCGGGAAGGACCTGGCCCACCCCTTCGCACGCATGGACACCGCGCTCACCTCGCTTCCGCTCGTGTGTGACGCCGGACCGGACGGGTCGGGACGCGGCTCAGAACCGGTCCGCCCGATGGCGGGCACGGTGTCCGCCCCTGCGGTGGACGAGCAGCAGGGCCAGCATCATGGGCGCGATCAGCAGGACCATCGCCGTCATGGGAGTACTCCTCTCCTCGTGGACCGTCACTCCTGCGCGTGTGGCCGCTGAGGGGCGTCCGAAACCCGGGCCCGTGCCACCCGTCTCCCAGGCCCTCGAATACGTGATCCATGTGCTGAATGCGCGCGGAATCAGCCCATCCGGATGTCGGGGTGCCGAGGGGCCCGAGGGGGTTTTCGGGATGCCCGCCGAGGTGGGAAGGCCGCGAGGCGCCGGGGGTGGAACGGGGGAGCGCCCGGCTTCGGCCACACGCCCCCACACGCCTCCCGCCGTGACGTTCCCTCCCGGCGGTAGCTGGGCAGCCGCTTGGTGCTGATCGACCGTCACGTGAGCGAGGGGAATCCCGATGACCAAGGTTCTGGTGCTGCACAGCGTGTGCCTGGTGAGGTCCGCCCTGGCGGCGCTGCTGAGATCCGAAGGAAACTTCGAGGTCACCTCCGCCGGCTGGCGGGCCGCCGCGCGCCAGGCGGAGTTCTTACGACCCGACGTGGTGGTCGTGGACCTCGACTGTCCGGGGGCGTCGGCCGCCCTCCTCGCGGACGCCGGCGCCGCACGCCGGCTGCCCCACCCCAACGCCCCTCTGCTCGTGCTCGCCCGCGCCGACACGCCCGGCTCGCTGCGCCGGGCCTTCCAGACCCGGGCGCTCGGCTACGTCGACAAGGACGGCTCGCCCGCCCGGCTGGTCCGGGCCATCGGCAAGGTCGCGGCGGGAGAACGCTGCATCGACGCCACCCTCGCCTCGGCCTTCATGGAGGCCGACCCCATGCCCCTCAGCCCGCGCGAACTGAGCGTTCTGGCCCGGGCCGCCGAGGGCGACTCGATCGCGGAGATCGCCCGCGCCCTGCACCTCGCCAGCGGGACCGTACGCAACTACATGGCCGCCGTGACGCGCAAGACCGGCGCCCGCAACCGGATCGACGCCATCCGGATATCCCGGAGTGCCGGCTGGGTCTGAGCCGCCGGCCCGAGTACCCCCCCCGCACCCCCGACGGCAGACGGGCGATCAGCCCGGCCGTGCGCGCCTCACCCGCGCGCGTCCCACGAACCCACCAGATCCCGGTACAGGGGCGACCTGGCCGGGAGCTCCGCATGCGTGCCGCACACCGCCCGGGTCCCGTCGAGTACGAGTACCCGGTCGGCCCGGGCCGCGGACGAGATGCGGTGGGCGACCACCACGAGCGTGCCGGGGCGTTCGGCGAGCGCCCGCTCGGCGCGCGCCTCGGTCAGGGGGTCGAGGTGACAGGTGGCCTCGTCGAGCAGCAGCAGGGGGGCGGGGGAGAGGTAGGCGGCGGCGAGCGCGAGGTGCTGCCGCTCCCCCTGGGACAGCCGCCCGGGGTCGACGACCGCGTCCGGTCCGCCGAGCCGGGCCACGAGACCGTCCACGCCGAGGGCGGCCGTGGCCCGCTCCACCTCCTCCCCGGACACCGGGCCGGGGCACAGGTGGGTCAGGTTCTCGCGGACCGTCCCCGTGAAGACGTACGCCTGCTGGGGCAGCAGCGTCCGCCGGACGTCGGGGCCGTGCCCCGCACCGGCCCGCGCGGGGGCGCCCGCGACCCGCACCGTCCCCCGGCCGGGCGGCAGCAGACCGGCGATCAGGGCGGTGAGCGTGGACTTTCCGATGCCGCTCGGCCCCACCACGGCCAGGTGTTCCCCCGGCCCGACCACCAGGTCGAGGCCGTCGATCACCGGGTGTGCGCGGGGGCCGTAGGCGAAGCGGACCCGACGGAGCTCGACGGCGGGCGCGTCGGGTACGGGGCGGGCGGCGGGGGCGCCGGGCACGGGGACCGGGGTCACCCGCGCCCGTTCCGGCACGAGCCGTTCCGGCGCCGTCCGTTCCGTCCCGGCCACGGTCCCCGGTTCCGGGTCGCAGAACCGGTCCAGTACCACCAGCAGCCGGGTACCCGCCGCGCCCAGTGCCGTCATCAGCGCGTCCAGGGCGGGGAGCAGCGACTGCACGAGGTAGGTCAGGGCCCCGGCCACCGCCCCCGCGCTCACCCCGCGCCCGAGCAGCCAGGGCGTGCCGGCCAGCAGTACGACGACCGGCAGCCGGCCCGCGACCCCCAGGGCCAGCGTGCGCAGCGCGGTCCACCGCGCGAGGCGACGGGTCAGCCGCTCCTGTGCGGCGACGAGCAGTTCCACCGGGGCCCCGGCGCTCGCCCCGCCACCGCACGCGACGACGTCGCGCAGCCCCGAGGCCAGTGCGCCGGCGCGCGCCGACAGCGCCTCGTCGGCGTCGAGCGCCGCACGCTGAACGACCGCCATCGGGTGCAGCGTGGCCAGGAACCCGGCCGTACCCAGGAGCAGCGCGGGCAGCACCAGGACCAGCAGGAGGGGATCCAGCGCGGCCAGTCCGGCCAGCGCCCCCAACGCGGTGAAGACGAACGACCGGGCGATCAGGACCAGTCCGGCGAAGGAGTCCCGGGCCATCTCGGTCTGCTGCGTGAGCCGGGAGACCGCACCCGAGTCGCCCTCCCGCCCGGGCGCCGCGACGGCCCGCGCGATGGCCTGGCGCACGGAGCGCCGCACCAGACCGTCCCGCAGCGGCTCGACCAGGTCCGCGAGCCCGCCGAACACCCCGCGCAGGGCGAGCGCACCGAGCAGGGCTCCCGCTCCGGCCACGGCCAGCCAGCCGAGACCGGTGCCGGTACGGCCGGCGAGGAAACCGTCGTCGAGGGCGCGCGCCACCGCGTACCCGCCGAGGAAGGTGTGCGCGGACTCCAGCAGGGACCAGAGCGCGAGCCGGCGCAGCGCACGCGCCCGGCCGCGCAGGAACCGGCGGCCCTCGCGGGACACCCGGCGCCAGGTGCCGTACTCGCTCACCGGGCCGCCTCCCGGCCCGCCCGGCGGGAGTCCGGCTCCGGGGCCGGTTCCGTGCCCTCGCCGAACACCGCCCGGTAGGCGGGGTCACGCCACAGCTCGGCGTGCGTACCGGTCGCCCGGACCCGCCCCGCGTCGAGCCACACGACGAGATCGGCGCGGGCGGCGGAGGAGATGCGGTGGGCGACGACGAGACGGGTGCCCGGCCGGACGTCACGGGCCAGCGCCCGTTCCACCTCGCGGGCGGTGACCGTGTCCAGGCTCGACGTCGCGTCGTCCAGTACGAGCAGCCGCCCCGCACGGCAGAACGCCCGCGCCAGCCCCAGCCGTTGCAGTTCCCCGCCCGACATCGGCGCGTCCGCGAGCGGAGTTCCGTAGCCGTCGGGCAGGCGGCGGACGAAGGCGTCGGCTCCGGCCGCCCGCGCCGCGGCGCGCACGGTCTCCCGGTCCGGCGGCGGGACGTCGCCGAAGGCGATGGCGGCCGCGACGTCCTCCCCGAAGAGGGCGGGCCGTTCGAAGGCGTGGCCGACCTCGCGGCGCAGCTCCCGGGCGGACAGTTCGTCCAGCGGCACGCCGTCGAGCAGTACCCGCCCCTCGTCGCAGGCGGTGAGCCGCCCCGCCACGGCGGCCAGTGTCGTCTTGCCGGAGCCCGAGCGGCCCACGACGGCGGTGGTCGTCCCGCCGGGGACCGTCAGGTCGACGTCGCACAGCACCACGGTGCCCGCGCGGACGACCCGCACCCCGCGCAGCTCCAGCGTCCCCGGCCCGTGTGCGGGCAACAGGCGGGTCCCCTGGGTGAGTTCGGGCAGCTCGAAGAGGGCGGCCGTGCGGCGGGCGGCGGCCCGGCCGCGCACCACGGCCGCCAGCCGCCCGGTCACGGCGCCGACCCCGGCCGCGAGGCCCGCGTAGCGGACTGCGGCGAGGAGCCCGCCCACGCCGAGGGCCCCGTCCGCGAGGCGGACGCCGCCCACGCCGAGGACGACGTACAGCAGCAGGGGCATGAGGGCGCTGGTCCGCGCCACGGTCGTGCCGTAGATCCGCCAGGTCCGCCGCCCCTCGGCGCCCAGCTCCGGCAACCGGTCAAGTACGCGGGCCTGTTCGCGGTCGGCGGTGCCGGCGGCGGCGATGGTGCGGGCGCCCGCGAGGGCCTCGACGAGGCGGCCGGCCATGGCCAGCTGCACCTCCTGGTAGCGGCCGACGCTCGCCCCCGAGGCGCGGGCGAAGGTCCTGAGCAGCAGGGCGAGCAGCGGCAGTCCGGCGAGGAAGGCCAGCGCGGTCCACACGTCGACCAGGAACAGTGCAACGAGCCCGCCGAGCGGGGGGAGCACGGACACGGCCGCGCTCACGACGGCCGCGGGTACGGCGCCGGCGGTGGTGGCGTGCGCGGTCAGCCGGGCGGAGAGTTCACCGGGGGAGTGGCGGGCGGCGTGGTGCGGCGCGGTGCGCAGCAGCCGGGCGAGACCCAGACGCCGAAGCCAGGCGGTGGAGCGGGCGTCGACGCCGCCGGTGAGCCGGGCCGTCGCCGCGTCGAACAGGACCTCGGCGGCGATCACCGCCGCGCACCACGCGGTCCACCGGGCACCGGCGGGGTCCTGCCGCAGCAGCAGGTCGAGGGTGTGGCCGAGGACGGCCGGTTCGGCCAGGGCCGCGCAGGCGGCGGCCACCGAACAGGCCGATACGGCGGCGAGGCGGCCCGCGCCGTGCCGCGCGGCCGCCCGCAGGGCCCGGTCGGCGGCCCGGGCGGCCGCCGCCTCGCCGGTGGGATCGGGCGACGTCATGGGCGGCGGCTCCAGGGGTGTGGTGCGGGCCCGGGCGGCGAACCGCCCGGGCCCGAGGGGACCTGGTCAGTTACAGGTCGTGATGCTCAGGCTGCTGTCGCCGCAGAGGAGCAGGCTGGCGCGGCTGCCGCCGCCACCGCCGTGCGCGGCCTCCGTGGTCTCTTCCTTCGGGGTGTCCATCGACTGCAGGTCGAGAAGCGTCATGTCAGATTCCTCTTCACTGTGGTGTTCCGATGGGTCTCGGCCCCCGCGAGGGGGACCGGCTCTGGGGCCGCGGTGGACCGCGGCGGGGGGAGGAACGGCAGCTGCGCGCGCCCGCCGGGCGCGGCGCTGCCGAGGGCGAGGAGCGCGCCGGCCGTGCCCGTGGACAGGTCCATGGACAGGCGCATCATCTGCTCGCCGGGGAAGGCCAGATGGCCTCGGTACGGGACCGCGTGCCGGGCCAGGGCGTCCACCTGCCGGGCGATGTCCTCCGGGCCGGTGCCCGGCCCGGGCGTCGTGGTCCGGGCCAGGTGGAGGATCATGCCGGCGGCGCCGCGGAACAGGCCGGGCTGCGCGTAGAACGTCGCCTGGGCGGCTCGGACGATCTCCGGCCGGGCCCGTTCGAAGCG
This sequence comes from Streptomyces sp. NPDC006512, assembly GCF_040611935.1. Lineage (NCBI taxonomy): Bacteria > Bacillati > Actinomycetota > Actinomycetes > Kitasatosporales > Streptomycetaceae > Streptomyces > Streptomyces sp. NPDC006512. The sequence continues at coordinate 23,723 of NZ_JBEXPG010000014.1, forward strand.
TTCGTCGCGGGCGTGCTCCAGCCAGTCGTCCAGCACCATTCCGATGCCCACGCTGCCGCCTCCGAGGTAGGGCATCGTGCGCCACCCCTCGTCGACCTGGAGGGTGCCGAAGGCACTGGTCACGCAGCGGTCCAGATCGCGGTGCAGCGCCCGGCCGGCCCGGACCAGCGACTCCCGGTCGCCGGTGCGTTCGTAGAGCCGCAGGTGGAGCAGCGCGGGTCCGCTGTGGCCGTGCAGCAGCCCGGCCCGTTTCGGCGCGACCGCGGTCTCGGAGAGGAGGTCGGCGCAGCGCAGGGCCGCCGCGTGCAGCGCGCTCTCGCCGGTGGCCGAACCCAGGGAGTCCAGGGCCAGCCCGATGCCGGCGAGACCGCCGTGCAGGTCGGGGCCGGCGGACTGCCAGGACTGGCCGAGCAGTTGCTCGGCGAGGGCGAGCGCGCGGTCGCGGTGGCCTAGCCGTTCCAGGGTCCAGGCGAGACCGGCGAGGCCGTCGTAGAAACCGAGCGCGGTGCCGGAGGCCGGGTCCTTCGTACGGGCCAGCAGCCATTCCTCGGCCTCGGGCCAGGGATCGGCGCCGGTCTCGGCGAGCGCGTAGAGGACGCCTGCGGCGCCGTACCCGAAGCCGGTTCCGCCGCCGGCGGTGGCGAACTGGGCGGTGTCCCCGGGGAAGAGCCGGTCCTCCCGGTCGAAGGTGGCGCTGGCCCGCAGGGCCGCCGTCATGGAGTCGCGGGCGGCTTCCCAGTCGCCCGGCTCCACCGGCAGGTAGGGCCCGCAGGGCACGGCCGCGCGTCCACCGGAACCGGACCCCGGTCCGGACCCCGGTCCGGCGGCGAGGATCTCCCGTACCGCCTCGTCGAGGAACTCGACGGGTACGGGGAACTGCGCGGCGGCGATCTCCGCCAGGTGCGCCGCCTTGGCCCGGTCCAGCACGAGCAGGCTGGTCAGAGGCAGGAACAGGGCCAGCCGCAGACAGGCCAGCGCGTACCGGTCGACGGCGAAACCCCGCAGGCCGGGCGGAGCGACGAACGCCGGGTTGGCGACGGTCTGGCGCAGCCCCTCGTCGACGTGCGCGGCGGCCTCGAAGTCCAGCAGTGCGACCGACGGTTCACCGGTCACCTCGTCCTCCGCGACCATGATGTTGAACAGGTGCAGGTCGTTGAAGACGATGCCGCGGGCGTGCACCGCCTCCACGGCCTCCGTCACCCGCCGGTGGATCTCCAGCGCCCACCGCGTGTACGCGGCCAGCTCCGCGGGATCGGGGTCCGCCTCGATCAACGGGTGCCGCCGGGCGAAGTAGGTGTTGAGGGGCTTGCCCTCCAAGTGCTGCATCACCAGGAATTGGTGGTCCCCGACGGTGAACGTCCCGTGGACCGACGGCACGCAGTCCAGCCCGGCCAGCTGCTCCAGGGCCCGGCGCTCGCGGTGGAGCCGGGTCACGGCGTCCGCCCCGTCGGCCGCGAGCCCCGCGAAGGGGCGCGCCTCCTTCAGGACGACCGGCTCGCCGGTGCGGACGTCACGGCCGGCGTAGACACCACCCCCGTTGGAGAAGTGCAGGGCCCGCTCGACCGTGTAGGGCAGGCCTTCGAGGGTGACGGCGGCCCGCCGCGCCAGATGGGGCGCGAGGAACGCGGGCGGCTCCACCCACTCGGGCGGCTGGAACACCGGCCCCCGCGGGTCCGGTACCAGCCGGCCGTCCGGGGCCTCGATCGCCGGAACCAGCTCGCCGCGGTCGTCGTAGCAGTGCCGCAGGGTGAAACTGCCGTACCGCAGGTGCACGGGCCCGTCGTTCCAGCGCAGGTCGCTGAGGATGTACGGGCCCGGCTCGCCGGCCAGCAACGCGTCGAGCTCCTCGGCGATCTGACGGCACCGCTCCTCGTCGGCCGGGTAGACGGTGAGGAACTTGCCGCTCGCCGCGCGGTCGGCGTACTTCGCGTTGCGCAGGTGCAACAGGTACCGGCTGGGCACGAACTTGAAGGCGATCCGGTGCTCCACGCAGTAGCGGTGGACCCGTTCGAGCACGGACCCCGCGTTGTCCAGGCAGGCCGAGACGTGGATCTTCCAGCCCTGGGAGGGCAGGTGGGCGTCCAGGGGCCGCAGCGCCAGCCAGTCCCCGCTGCGGTGCGTCTGCCACCCCGCCGGTACGGGGGCGAGCGCGGCCGGGTAGTTCTCCTCGGCCCGCCGGTACGGCGCGTCGTAGAACCAGCGGTCTGCGTCGCAGAAGGCGGCGTACCCCTTGTTCACTCCTGCTCCCTCGGTCGGTGACGTCCTCACGCTGTCACGCGGACCGGGGGCCGCGACAGTCACGACTGTCACCGACGGGGTGTGCAGTACGCACGGGTCACCACGCGCCGGACCCCGGGACGGCGTGCGTCGTCCCGGGGTCCGGCAGGGGGGCTCAGATGCCGATGTTGGCCAGGTTCACACCGAGGCTGCGCAGGGCCGCCGACAGGGAGGGGTGCTTCGCCTCGAAACCCTCCGCGGCCCGGTTCACGTACTCCGCCAGGCCCGGATCGGCGGCCGCGTCGTCCGCCTCCAGCCGGTCCAGCAGCGCCTCCAGGTGTGCGCATTCCGCCGGGGGGAGGCCGGGGCCCGTCGTCCGGAGTTCCGTGCGCAGGGCCTCCAGATGTGCCTTCGTCGTGTGGTCCGACATCGCGTCTCCTCCGTCGCTCGCCGCCCGGGCCCCGGGGGAGTCCCCGGGAGGCGGATACCGCTCACCTGCCCCGCTCCCGCTCCGGCACGCGCCGTCCCGGATCAGGAGCCGAGTGCGTCGGCGGCGTCCTGCTGCCAGTAGGTGACGGTGAGGGAGCTGTCGTAGTAGACGCCCTCCGCGGGCAGGGACGGGGTGGCGGACGCGCCGCCGCTGCTCTGGGGCGTCCGCCCCTGGAAGGCGATCGTGAGGCGCTTTCCGGTCGTTCCGCCCTCGCCGCTGCCGTCGGCCGCCGACACCATCGCCGCGGCGTAGCCCGACTGGCCGGGTGCGAGGGACACCACCGCCTGCGGCTGGGTGTCCTTCCGGGCGGCCGGTGCCCACTGCATCTCGTCGAAGCGGAGGACCGGGTAGTAGGTCAGGTCGCAGAGCTTCGAGCCGGTGTTCTTCACCGTGATCAGCACGTGGTTGAGCGGTCGGGGGACCGGCTGGACGGTGACTTCGGTGTTGGAGCCGTTGCACAGGACGCGGTCGCCGCCGGCGGCCGGGTCCGACGGGCCCTTCGCGTTGCCCCCGTCGGCGCTGCCGGTCTTCGTGCCGCCGGTCTTCGTGCCCCCGGTGGGCTTCGTGCCGCCGGTCGGCGCCGCGCCCGTGGCCGGGGTGCCCTGGGCGTCGTTCGTCCCGCCCGTCGTCGTGGGCGTGGCGGCGACCGGGCCCGAAGTGGCCGCGGCCCCCGCGTCCTTGATGCCCGTGCCGTTCTGGCAGGCCGTCAGGGCGAGGGCGCTGAGGGCGACGGCGGCAGCGCTCGCGAGGCGTCGGGCCGTACGGGGACGGGAGGTACGGGCGAGGCTCGTGGCGGGGGCGGTGCGGAAGGCGGTCATGACTGATTCCGTTTCATCTGACGGGGCCGCGGCGGCCGGTCGGGACCGGTCGCCGGAAGCGGTGTGCTTGGATGACCACAGCCTGTGCGGTGATCCGTCCCAGCCGCGACACCCGAGGGGTGATCAGGGACGCTGGGACGCTGCGACAGGCTCTGAGCTGCTGAAACGACCTGTTCCTGGGATGCGGGACGGGACACGGGGTGGGAGGAACAGTGTCGGAAGACACTGCCGAAGCCGGGTTCGCCCGGCTGCTGCGGGAGTTGAAGGACCGGTCCGGACTCAGTTGCGGAACGCTCGCCAAGCGGCTCCACATGAGCACGTCGACGCTGCACCGCTATTGCACCGGCGACGTCGTCCCGGCGGACTACGCCCCGGTCGAACGGCTCGCCCGCCTGTGCAAGGCCTCGCCCGAGGAACTCGTCGAACTGCACCGGCACTGGGTCGTGGCGGACACGAGCCGTCGGCGCAAGGGCGGCGAGCCGGGCGTCAGGACGGCGGCGGACACCGCCGATCCGACGCGTCCGTCGCCGGAGGAGACCGGGCCGAGTGCGGCGCGGGGGGCCGCGGTGCGGGAGCCCGCGGTGCGGGAGTCTGCGGCGCCGGAGTCTGCTGTGCAGGAGCCCGCGGTGCAGGAGTCTGCGGCGCCGGAGTCCGCGGCGCCGGAGTCCGTGTCACTTGAGACAGTGGCACCCCCGGAGGACTCGCCTCCGGAGCCCCTTCCAGCCGCCCCGACGGCCTCGACCGCCCCGGCCGACCGGACTTCCGCCGACCCCGCCCCGACGAGGCGGCGCCGCAACCGCAAGGCGGTCCTCGCCGGGCTGGCCGTGGCCGTGGCCGTCGTCGCCGGAGCGGTCGCGCTCACCGCGAGCCTGCCGGCACGGGACGCCGGACTCCGGGACGGGCCGGCCGCCGCGGCGTCCCTCCCCCGGGGCGAAGCGGGGCGTACGGACGGCAAGGCCGCCTCCGCGGCACCGTCCGGAGCCTCGCCTTCCGCCTCCGCGCCCTCGGCCCCCGGGACCGGCAGCGCCACCGGAGCCGCCGCGTCGGCTTCCGCTTCCGGCGGCGCGGCCGCGAGCCCGGCCCCGGCCCCGGCCCCGTCCGGCCGCGGTGACGACGCCGCCTCCGGTACGCCCGTGAAGGTGACGGTCCAGCCGCACACGTGGGAGTCGCCCTGCGGTCAGCACTACCTGATCGACAAGGCCCCGGCCCAGGTGGCCCCGCCGCCCCTGGAACGGGACGCGCCCGCGTGGGTGGCCGCGGCCGGAGCCGTGCCCGCGGGCGAGCAGTACGTCACGCTGACCCTCCAGGGCTCCGGCAAGGACACCGTGGTCGTGGACAGCCTGACCGTCCGTGCGGCGGGCAAGCGCGCGCCCCTGGCCTGGAACGACTACGCCATGGGCTATCCGGGCGTCGGCTGCGGCGCCGGCGTCCCGACCCGCTCCTTCACCGTGGCCCTCGACGCCGCCCGCCCGGCCGTCGTGCCCGAGGCGGGACAGCCGAACTTCCCGTACAAGGTGAGCGAGTCCGAACCGGAGGTCTTCTACGTCAAGGCCGACGCCTCCGCGTACGACGTGAGCTGGTACCTGGAGCTCGCCTGGTCCAGCGGCGCCCGCCACGGCACCGTCACGATCGACAACAACGGCAAGCCGTTCCGCACCAGCGGTCACAACGGCCGGCCCGGCTACGAGTTCCCCCTCGGCGGCGACGGCTGGGTCACGGCGGGCTCGACCTCCTGACCCGCGCCCCGCCCGAGCGGGCCCGCCCCGCACGCGCCGGGGGGCCGAACCGCCCCCGCCGCCGTGCGCGCCCCGTACGGCGGCAGCCCCTCGGCCGTTCGGCGCACGGCGAGATGTCGGCGCACCGGGACGGGGCTACGTTCGGCCGGTATGACAGACGTACCGAACGATCGCGGATCCGGCCCCACCCGGCGCGCCCTGCTCGTCGCCGGCGCGGGTGCGGCGCTCGCGGCGGGCTGTGCTCCCGGGGGCCCGTCCGCCGCGCCCGCGCCGGCCCTCACCGGGTCCGCCTCCGCCTCCGCCCGCGCGGCCGCGGCCGACCCCACGCCCGGCGCGATGACGCTGTTCAAGGACCCGGCCTACAACTTCAACGGCCTCCTCGCGCTGGGCGGCGCGGGCGCCGGCAGCAGCGAGGTCGGCGAGGTCCTCACCGCCGTGAACGCGATCAACCAGGCCGGGCTCTCCGCGCAGACGTACGTCGAAACCTTCCGCAAGCTCGGTGACCAGCTCCTGAAAGCACCCCCGGGCGCTCCGGCGGACGCCCAGACCAAGCGGTTCCGGGCGCTGCGCGCCGCCCAGTACTACGGCCAGGCGCTGTTCTTCGTCCTCGGCTCCGACGACCCGGGCAGCGAGGAGAAGCTGTACACGTCCGGACGCGACGCCTGGGACGTCTTCTGCGACCTGTGCGAGCCCGCCGCGGTCAAGGCCACCGTCCCGTACGGCACGACACCGTTGCCGGTGTGGTTCTTCCGCCCCGACGAGTCGAACACCCCCCGCCCCACCGTGATCCTGACCAACGGCAGCGACGGGCAGAACGTCGACATGTGGACCTACGGCGTCCCCGCCGCACTCGAACGCGGCTGGAACGCGCTCGTCTACGACGGACCGGGCCAGGGGCAGCTGCTCTTCGTGGACCGGGTGGTGTTCACCCCCACGTGGGAGAAGGTCGTCGGCCCCCTCGTCGACTGGCTGTCCGCCCGCCCCGACGTGGACGCCGGCAAGATCGCCCTGACCGGCCTGAGCATGGCGGGAGACCTCGCGCCCCGTGCCGCGGCGTTCGAGCACCGGATCGCCGCACTGGTCGCGATGCCGGGCTGCGTCGAGCCATGGCTCGGATTCCCGAAGGAGATCCGGCAGATCCTCACCCCCGACAAGGCGGAGACGAACGCCATCTGGAACAAGGAGGTCGTCCCCGAACTGCCCGAAGACGCCGCCGCCGTCATGAAGAAACGCTTCGAGCCCTTCTCCGCCGAGGCGATGCTCGACGCCCGTAAGGGCAGGCTCTTCACCGACTTCTACACCCCCGCCACCCGGATCCAGGCTCTGACGATCACCTCCGTCGTCGACCGCATCAAGGCGCCCACCCTGGTCCTCGACTACGACGACGAGCAGTTCTACCCCGGACAGCCGCGACAGCTGTACGACGAGCTCCGCTCGCCCAAGGACTACGTGAAGCTGACCGCCGCACAGGGCGCACAGCTCCACTGCTCCCCGATGGCCCCGCAGCTGCACTGCGAGGTCGTCTTCGACTGGCTCCAGGACACCATGTCGGCCGGCTGACCCCGCGCGGGGAAGAGCCGCGGCGAAAGCAGGTGAGAACCGGGCCGGCGGGTGCGTGGCGGCGCGCGGTCGACTCCGGTCCGGTGATGAGTTCTTAGCATCAGAGGCCAAGTATTCGTTTCACCGCCGTAGGGGCGACTACAAAGAACCGGACCGAACCAGGCCCGGAGACGCGGATGACGAGAGCCGTCGTCGGCCGGGGTTATGTCGAAGGCGGTGCATGTGTCGTGCGCGAGTGCAGCAGGATTGAACCGGCTGCGGTTGATATTCCTCCGGGGAGTCCGGGTTCTGGTCTCCGCCCTGTGAAGGATGCCGTCGTGCTGAAACCGGTGTCGTTCTCCGTAGAGGACGCCTCGGTGGAGGAGTACCGGCTCCTCATTGCCACCATCCGGTCCAGGGCGGTGGAGGCGTCGTGGGTTCCGGGAAATCCGGACTCCGCCGAGGAAAGGCCCTGTTACCTCCCGGTGAACGTACAGCTGCGGGGCTTGTCCATCGAGCTGTACGTCGAGTTCCTCGCGCAGAACCGGGGAGTTCGCATCGTCGGGTTCCGCAACACCTTCGAGAACGGACAGGCCCCGCCGGAAGCGCACTTCCGCTACGTGCGGGACGCTGCCGCGCCACCGGGAATTCCCCGGACGAAAGCCCTCCCGTTCGGCGGCGCGTCCCACGCCCTGGAAGCGGCGGCCGACGCCAGGCGGACGGGCCTTCCCCTGGGGCGCCGCCCCATGGTCAACGCGGTCATCTGGCTGCACCGGAACAGCGATCCGAAGTGCACCGCACGCGGGATCCTCGTGCTTTCGGAGATGCTCTGCGCCGCTGCCCGTTCCCCCCTGCTGGCGGACGGCGTGTCACGCATCTGGATGACCGGCGGACCGCTCTCGACCGCGACGTGGGCAGCCGCTTGACCGGCGGACCGGGAAACTCTTCGACGAAGCACCAATCCCGTCCCGTTGGCGCCTCGAAGAGGCAGCGAGACCTTCTCCAGGGGATCAATTCACCGCCGTACGATCTGGGATTCCCGCGCCGGGAATCCACGGAACAGGAGCGAATGTGATAGTCAAGCGCGCTGGTCGCCGATTCGTGGTGCTCGCCACCGTGCCCGCCGCGGTCTTCCTGACGCTGGGCCTTTCCGGTCCAGCCGTAGCCGACGGCGGGAAGGGGTACCAGATCGACCTGGCGCAGCTGAACGGCTCCGGTTCCCGAGGTACCGTCATGCTGAGTCTCAAGGGAAATCTGCTGACGGTGCAGATCGAATCCGAGGGAATGGTGCCGGGACAGCCGTCGGCCCAGCATCTGCACGGCTCGACCAAGGGGCACGACTTCCACTGCCCGGACGCCAGTGACGACACCAACCGCGACGGCATCCTCAGCAACACCGAGGCCACGGTCGACTACGGCGACATCAACATCTCGCTCACCACGTCCGGGGACACCAAGGCGACCAGTGGTCTCGCCGTGGAGCGCATGCCCGTCGCCGACAAGAAGGGCAAGGTCTCCTACGAGCGGACCATCACCGTCGGCCAGGACGTGGTCGACCACATCAAGGACCTGCACGTCGTGCAGCACGGCATCGACCGCAACGACAACGACAAGTACGACTTCGAGGGGGCCGGCAAGAGCGAGCTCGACCCGAAACTGCCCCAGGAGGCCACGGCTCCGACCAACTGCGGAGAGGTCAAGGGCGCGGCGGTCGGGTCGATTCCCGTCGGCGCCATCGAGACCGGCGGCGGCGCCCCGCAGCCCGCGGTGGTGCCGGCGGCGACGATGGCCGGTGCGGCGGTGGCCGCGTACGCGGCGGTGGCGGGTGCGATGGCCGTCGGGCGGCGGCGGGCCGCCGTGATTCCGGGCCGTACGCAGAGCACGGGGGGCGCCGAGTGAAGTCCCGTCAGCCCGCCGGACCGGCGGCGTCCGCGGCGTCGCCCCGGCGCCGGTCCGCCGGCCCCCTTGCCGCGGTCGCCCTGGTCACGTTGCTCCTGGCGGGATGCGGCGGCCAGGACACGGCGGCGCCCCCCGCCCCTCAGGGGCAGGCCGCGCGCAGCGCGGCACCGGCCGACGGCGGAGCCGGGAGCACCCACGGCGGGGAGGCGTCCACCGGCGGGCACGACGCGGGAGCCGAGGGCGGGGCGCAGGGCGGTACGGGCGCGGCCGGTGCCGCACCGGCCCTCGCCCGGTCGGAACCCCAGAAGATCGCGATCCCCTCCCTCGGCCTCTCCAGTTCCCTGGAGACGCTGCGGCTTAACGGGGACGGCACCATGCAGACCCCGAAGGACCCCGCTCTCGCGGGCTGGTACGAGCCGGGGCCGACCCCCGGTTCCAAGGGGCCCGCAGTGATCGCCGGGCACGTCACGTGGAACGGCGCGTCGGCCGTGTTCGAGAAGCTGAAGACGATGAAGGCCGGGGACACCATCAAGGTGACGCGGCAGGACAAGAAGACGGTCACCTTCACGGTGGACCGGGTCGCCGAGTACCCGAAGGCCAAGTTCCCCACGCTGGAGGTCTACAAGAACGTCGACCACGCGGGCCTCCGCCTGGTCACGTGCGGCGGTGACTTCGACCCGAAGAAGCACTACTACGACAGCAACGTGGTCGTGTTCGCCCGGATGACGGGGACCGCGTAGCCGGGACGCCGGCGACGGGAAGGCCCGTCCGTCAGCCGCGGCACCCCGCCGCGGCTGACGGTACGGGCGGCGGCGGACGAGGTGCGCCGGGACCGGAAAACAAGATCGCGGAAGTGGGAACCGGGGGCTTCCCGAGCACGTCATGGACCGTGTTCGGGCGGTGCTGACATCGGAGAGCAGGGCTCCGGGAGGGTCCGGGGGCCGACCGCGCGGGCGTGCGAAGGGTGTGGCCGGAACGCTGTTAGGGTGACGTGTGCCCGTCAAGGCGGGCCCTTCGCTCATCGCATTCCTGCTCATCAACACTTTCAACGGGGGTTGAACGTGAAGCTTCGTCATGTCCGCGCGGTTGCCGTCTTCGGGATCGCCGTCATCGCCCTCACCGGAGCCCGCGGCTCCCACGGCGGCAGCTGCGGCGGCGGCCACAGCTCCTCCGGATCCAGCTCCAGCGGCTCCAGCGGTGGCACCACCGGCGGCAGCCACGACAGCGACGGCACCAGTGGCAGCACCTCGGGCGGCGCCTCCGTCCCCGGCGGCTCCAGCAGCAACAAGGCCGAGCGCGACATCAAGATCGACTCCTGCAAGCTGGACGCCTCGGGCAAGAACCTGGGCGCCAGGCTGACGGTCACCAACACCGGATCGCTGGACTACACCTACAACATCACCGTGAAGTTCCGCGGGGACACCGCCTCGACCGCGACCCCCGCCCAGGCCAACGTCACCGCGCTGACGGTCAAGGCGGGCGCGTCCCGCCAGACCGAGGCCACCACGCCCTACACGGGCAAGGGCGACGGCAGCGAGTACAAGGAGTGCGTGGTCGTCAGCGCGTCGAAGAGCGCCCTCTGACGCCACCGCGACGACGCCGACGGGCCCGGACGGGCCAGGCCTCCGGTCCCCGCCCGAACCCGGGCGGCCGGAGGCCTTCGGCGCCCGCCTCCCCCGCCCCGGGCGCCCGTGCCGCCTCGTGCGCCGCCCCACGTCACGGCCCGCCGGGCACCGGATCGGGGGACGGCGCCGAAGCCCTGGCGATGCCGGTCCCAGTGGTGTTTCCTGGAAGACGTGTAACCGGCCGGACACCACCAGGAAGAGCGCAACTCTCAGACGTGCAAGGCGAGTTGACCGGGTGCCCGACGTGCCGGGGCTGTCAGCGCGACGGAATCCGGGCCGATGGGGGAGAGCCATGACCGACGCGCACGACGTCCCGGACATCCTGTCGCGGGAGTTCGCCGAGAACCCCTACCCGACGTACCGCGCCCTGCGCGAAACCGCACCCCTCGTCTGGCACGAGGCGACGCAGAGCTACCTCGTCTCCCGCTACGAGGACGTGGCGCGGGTCTTCAAGGACAAGGAATCCCGCTTCACCACCGACAACTACGCCTGGCAGACCGAGCCCGTACACGGGAAGACGCTGCTCCAGATGAGCGGCCGCGAGCACGCCACCCGCCGCGCCCTGGTCGCCCCGGCCTTCCGCGGGAACGAGCTCCGGGACAAGGTCGTCCCGGTCATCGAGCGCAACGCCCGCGAGCTCATCGACGCGTTCCGCGGGACCGGGTCCGTCGACCTGGTGAGCGGCTTCGCCTCCCACTTCCCCATCACGGTCATCGCCGACATGTTCGGACTGGACCGGTCCGGCCAGGAACGGATCAGCGGCTGGTACCGGGCCTTCGTGGCGTTCACCGCGAACCTCGCGGGCGACCCCGCCTGCGCGGCGGCCGGCGAACGCGCCCGGGCCGAGTTCGCCGCGTACATGCTGCCGGTCATCAGGGACCGCCGCGACCACCTCGGCGACGACCTGCTGTCCGCGCTCTGCACCGCCGAGGTCGACGGGGTGAGCATGAGCGACGAGGACATCAAGGCGTTCTGCAGCCTCCTGCTGACCGCGGGCGCCGAGACCACGGACAAGGCCATCGCCGGCCTCTTCTCGAACCTCCTGGCCGACCCCGCGCAGCTCGCGGCCGTGCGGCAGGACCGCGGACTCGTCGACCGGGCCTTCGCGGAAACGCTGCGCTACAGCCCACCGGTCCACATGATCATGCGGCAGGCGGCCACCGACGTCCCGATGAGCGGCGGCACCCTGCCCGCCGGGGCCACCGTCACCTGCCTGATCGGAGCGGCCAACCGCGATCCGGAGCGGTACGGGACCCCGGACCGGTTCGACATCTTCCGCGACGACCTGACGGCGGCCACCGCCTTCTCCGCGGCCGCCGACCACCTGGCGTTCGCACTCGGACGGCACTTCTGCGTCGGCGCCCTGCTGGCCAAGGCCGAAGTGGAGATCGCCACCAACCAGCTCCTCGACGCGATGCCGGACCTCCGCCCGGCCGACGGGTACGACCCGGCCGAACAGGGCACCTTCACCCGCGGGCCGAAGTCCCTCCTCGTGGAGTTCACGCCGGCGGGCGGCTGAGCCCCCTACTGTGGCCGTATGGAACAGCGCGTCAGCCTCATCACCCTGGGCGTCACGGACGTGACCCGGGCCAGGTCCTTCTACGAGGCACTGGGCTGGCAGGGACAGGAGGTGCAGGAGACGGTCTTCTTCCAGGCCGGAGGTCTGGGCCTCGTCCTGTGGGGACGCGACAAGCTCGCGCGGGACTGCGGGCTGCCCGACGGCGCCGCCACCGGCTTCGGCGGGATCGCCCTGTCGCACAACGTGCGCTCCGAGGCCGGGGTCGACGACCTGCTCACGGCCGCGGAGCGGGCCGGCGCGACCATCACCAAACCCGCCCTCCCCAACGACCTGGGCCTGTACTCGGGAGCCTTCACCGACCCGGACGGCCACGCCTGGGAGATCGCCTACAACCCCGGGTTCCCCCTCGCTCAGGACGGCTCGCTGACGATCCCGGACCTGAACGGCCTCTGACGCCGACCCCGGCCGCTACAGCGCGTCATCGGCGGCCCTGTCCAGGAACGCCTGGAGCGCGTCCAGCTGCCGCCGTACGGCCTCGGAGAACGCGGCGCCGGTCTTCTCCCGGTCGACGCCTTCGGGCCCCTCGACGTACCGGGCGGCCGCCAGCTCACCGACGCGGGCGGACCGGGTCCCGATCTCGTCCAGGTCGCGCCTGTCGTCCCGGGCCGTCACGAGGCGCACCGTCGTGAGCGCCCGCGCGAGGTCCGTGTTGGCCGGAGCGTACCGGTCCTCGAACTGCCGCCGCCTCTCCGCCGCGTTCCGGGCGGGGTCGAGGCTCACGCTCAGCAGCTGGGTGGCCTGCTGCACGTACTTGTTCGTGCTCGCCGCGAGCTCGACGTAGGCGGCCCGCCGGATGTCGGCCCGCCGCGCGTCGGCCTCCTCACGGTGCGTGTCCTTGGCCTCGAAGTACGCGAGGGTGCTCCCCGTGAGACCGGCGAGGGCGCCGATCAGCGCTCCCGCGAGCGCGGCGGAGGTGGTTCCCCGCGCCCGCCCGCTCGGCCGCCCGCCGCCCCCGTCGCCCGCCGTGTCCTGCTTCTGCGTCATGGACTACCCGTACCGCGCCCCGGCCGGTCCGGCACCCGCAACCACCTGGAGGCACGAACGCGGCGGGGCGACGCGGGGGTCCGCTCAGTCCTTGCTGGCCGCGCTCCAGCTCATTCCCCAGCCGTACTCGACGTCCGCGGCCTGCTGCTTGAACATGCCGGGCGGCAGCAGGATGTACTTCGCCTCCCGCCGGACGATCAGTTCCCCGTTCACGTTCTCGATCAGGGCGATCGCGGCGACCTGCGAGGGAACGGTGCACTCGTCCAGGCGCATCTCGATCGGCGGACCGACCGGCGGGTACAGGGTGGCGACCCCGTGCAGGCCCGCGAAGCTGTTCGCCCCGGAGTAGATGACCACGAACACCAGGAGGCGCTTGATCTCGGCCGCGTGATCAAGATTGATCATGAGGTTCTCGCCGGACTCGCTCGCGCCGGTCCGGTCGTCCTGGTCCAGCCGGACGTACGGCGGCTGGTCGAACGAGCCGAACTGGTTGTTGATGGGGTGGACGATCCCCGTCGTGCCGTTCTGCAGCTCCCACAGGCAGGAGAGGTCCAGGTCGACGTCCTCCAGCCGGACGGCGTCCTTGCCCTTCCTCATCCACCCGCGCGGCGGCGGGGGAGCGCTCCAGGTGAGGTTGACCCGCATGCCCCCTGACGTGGCGCCCTGCTTGGTCAGCGACACCGTGGGCGCCGCCTTCGTCAACGTGATCTTCGACAGCTGCACCGGCTGGGTACGCGCGGGCGCCGGCGACTGCGGCGGGACCACCGGCCGCGGCTGTGCCACGGGCGGCCGCGTCACGGGAGGCTGTACCCCTGGCGGCTGTACCACTGACGGCTGCGTCAGGAGCGGCAGCGTCACCGGCGGGGGCGGGGCGGGATCGTCGACGGTGATCCCGAAGTCGGTGGCGAGCCCGGCCAGGCCCGAGGCGTAGCCCTGGCCCACCGCCCGGAACTTCCACGCCCCGCCGCGCCGGTACAGCTCCCCGAGGACGAACGCCGTCTCCGTCGTCGCGCCCGTGGCGTCGAAACGTGCCGTCTCGACGCCGCTCTCCGCGTCCAGTACGCGCACGAACAGGCCGGACACCTGGCCGAACGTGCCGTCGGTCGACGCCGCGACCACCACGGTCCCGATCTCCTGCTCCACATCGGACAGTGCCACGCCGATGGTTTCCAGCGCGCCCGCGCCGTCCTGGCGACGGCCTTCGTGACGCACCGCTCCGCTGTGGTGCACGGGCTGGTTGTAGAACACGAAGTCATCGTCCGACCGCACCTTGCCGGCCGCCGTCAGCAACAGGGCCGACACGTCCACGTCAGGGGTTCCGGTACCTCCTCGCCACCCCAGCTCCACCCGGACCCTGGCGCTCGGCACCGGTACGTTGGCACCCTTCTGCAAGGACATGTGGGTCCCCCCTTCAGCGACTTCGCCCACTACCGCAGCGTACGAGGTTTTGCCGCGCTCCCCTCCCCGAAGGGGGATATTGCCGCCCGGCACGTGAGCGCCCCGCCGTGGCCGCCGGCCCGTCACCCGCCGCGAACTCATATGATCATGACACTCGTTGCCCGGCGCGAAAGGTACCCATCAGACCCATGGACGGCAAAGCGATCGAGCACGCGGAGCGAGTGGCGGCGAGGGTGACGGCCGAGGCCGGGGGTGAGGCCTGGCCGGAGCACCACTGGACCGTGGCGCGCTTCTTGGCCGGTTCCCGGTCCGCGCAGGAGGAGGAGCGGTGGCGCGGTCAGCTGGCCGACTGGCGGGAGCGGCTCGTGGCCTGCCTCTCGGCGGACGCCTACGCCGAGGTCGCCGAACTGCAGGACCAACTCCTCGGCTGGATACGGGCGGAGCTGCGGCGCGACGATGACGCCCTGGGCACGCTGCTGGGCCTGTACCCCCGGCCCAAGCCGCAGCGCGAGCCGCGTTCCGTCTTCCCGATGCCGGCCTCGGACGTCTACGGGGACGGCCCCGAGTTCTACTTCGGCGACGTCTTCACGTTCGTCACCGACTACCTGGCGATCGCGGTCCGCCGCCCGCTGGACGGTACGTCCGCCACCTGGTGCCCGCGCTGGTGGGAGCACCCCGAAGCGGGCTCCCGGCTGTCCGCGCTCTGGCTGGCCTGGGAACACCTGCGGCACGATGCCGCGCTCGGCATGACCACGTGGTGGATCCAGCACGCCGATCCGCACCTGAAGGTCCTGATGGACCCCCGACAGGGCCCGTTCGCCGGGTGCTCGCCCTCGAAGGGGCATGCGCGGACCCCCTTCGCGCCGCTTCCGGTGGACCCGTGCGAAGAGGCCTGACGACCGCCTCCTACGCGTTGAGGTGCCAGACGGCCGCGTTGAGCGCGGTCGCGAAGGCCACCCACAGCAGGTAGGGCAGCAGCAGGAACGCCGCCGCGCGGTCCAGCCGGTGGAAGCGGCCCACGGTGACGGCGAGCGTCACCAGCAGCAGGACGATGTCCAGGAGCGCGAGCCCGTACTGGCGTGCGCCGAAGAACAAGGGCGTCCACGCCAGGTTGAGGAGCAGCTGTACGGACCACCAGGCGAGCGCGCCCTTCACGCGGGGGCGGTCCGGACGGCGCCAGACCAGCCAGGCCGCGACCGCGATGGTGGCGTACAGGACGGTCCAGACGGGACCGAAGAGCCCGCCGGGCGGGGCCCAGGCCGGCCGCTCCAGCGAGAGGTACACCTCGCCCGCGTCGGCGGAGGCGAGCGCGCCCAGCGCCGCGACGCCGTAGCTCACGGCGAGGAAGGCGGCGAGGGCCGCCCAGCTCCGGGCACCGCCCGGTCGTACGGGTGTCGCGGATGCTGCCACGGCTGACTCCCTGGGCCTCGACGTCTTCCGGCGGGCGCGGCTGCCCGTCGCCGCACCGGCCTCACCCGTCCTTCTGTCCCGCTGCGGCCGCCGGATGCACCGGTACGGAAGGAGAAGCGGGCCGTATACGGGCCCCGGCCGCCGTCCGGTACCGGCGTGGACGCGCGTGAGGTGGCTGCGGTGGACGGGGCGGTAGGGCGGCGGGACGATGAGAACCCCAGCCATTCCGCCCCGTCCCCCGGGAGCGCGAACGAGGCGATTGCGAGGTGTGGCGATGAGGTTGCGACGCGTCGCCGCCGCGGCGGTTGTACCGATCCCCCTGCTGTGCGTGTGGATCGCCCCGCCGGCCGCCGCGGCCAGCACGCACACCATCACCCTGACCGGAACGCTGTTCGTCGCGAACGCGGGCGGCATCGGTACCAGCGCGTCCAGCAAGACCTTCAACATGAACCGGGAGGCCGCCCTGAGCCACGACCGGCCGGAAGCCACGCTGGACATGTCCGCGTGCGTGGGCGGCGAATCCCGGGGCCACCTGAGCGTCCACCTCCAGCTCAGGCCCGATGAAATGGTCGTGGTCTCGCCCACCCTCAGGCTCTTCGAAGGGTCGAGCTGCAACTCCGACGACCTCGACGCCGAGGACCAGGGCATCCAGAAGGGCTTCCGGCCCCGCGAGAGCATGACGGTGTCGCTGTCCGCGGCGAACGACGAGGCCTTCTCCGGCGACCTCACCACGACCAACTTCACCCTCAAGCACTCCGGTGGCGCCGGAACCGGGATCGGCCGCCCGGCCGAGCCGTCGGCGGTGGTCGCCACCCGGGTCGGGAACCCGCCCACGAGCGTCGAGTTGCAGTGGGGGAACCCCGCGACGGACGAGACCCACCTGGAAGTCCGCAACACCACCTTGAACCAGTCCCAGGCCGTCGGCGCGGACGCCACGAGCTTCACGTGGCAGAACCTGCCGCTGGGCAAACAGTGCTTCCAGATACGGGCGTTCAACGCCAACGGCGCATCGGAGTGGACCCCGGTGAACCCGAGGAGCGAGTGCGCCTGACCCGGGGTGAACGCGGCCACGCCCGGCAGCACCGGCCGGGCTCAGGCGCCAATTTGCTTCGACTTCGGCAGGAGGCGGAACTAAGGTCGCACCCCATGAGTACCTTGCAGACGATCCACGACGTGCCCGTCTTCCTGTACCCCGCGGAGGGGCAGGTCATCACCGGGGAAGCCGACGCCCTGGACCTCATCGGGAACGCCTCCTACCAGGGCGCCCAGTGGGTGGTCGTCCCCGCGGACCGGTTCGACGACGACTTCTTCCGGCTGAGCACCCGCGTCGCGGGCGACATCGTCCAGAAGTTCGTCCAGTACCGCATGGGCCTGGTGGTGGTCGGCGACATCTCCCGCCACGTGAGCGAGAGTTCGTCGCTGCGCGACTTCGTCCGCGAGTGCAACCGCGGCCGGCAGACCTGGTTCCTCACCGATGTCGAAGACCTGCGCGAGCGGCTGGCGGCCTGACGGGAGCCGCCCGCGCAGGTCTGCGGGGACGAGCTCAGTAGACGTGCCCCGCATGCGCGAGCGCTTGCTTCAGCAGTACCCCGTGCCCGCCCGGCATTTCGTTCTGCACGGCCTGGGAAGCCGCCTCCTGCGGACTGAACCAGACCAGGTCGAGCGCGTCCTGCCGGGGCCGGCAGTCGCCCGTCACCGGCACGACGTAGGCGAGGGACACCGCGTGCTGGCGCGGGTCGTGGTACGAGGTGACGCCCGCGGTGGGGAAGTACTCGGCCACCGTGAACGGCTGTAGGGAAGCGGGCACGCGGGGCAGGGCCACCGCGCCGAGGTCCTTCTCCAGGTGGCGCAGCAGCGCGTCACGGACCCGCTCGTGGTGCAGGACGCGGCCGGACACCAGGGTCCGGCTGACCGTACCGTCCGGGCCGATGCGCAGCAGCAGCCCGATGCTGGTGACTTCGCCGCTGTCGTCCACGCGTACGGGCACGGCCGTCACGTACAGGATCGGCATCCGGGCCCTGGCCATTTCCAGCTCGTCAGAGCTCAGCCAGCCGGGCGTGGTCTCGGTCATGTCAGACATTGCTTGATCATACTTCCCGGGTGCCGGGAAAACAGGATCCGCGGGCGACTTCGGACGCGGGCTTGCGCGAGCCGGGTCCGTCAGAGACTGCCGAGCAGGGCGTCGAGCGGGGCGGGAGTGCCGTCGGGGCCCAAAGCTTCGACCAGGACGCGCCCGTAGCGGATCTTGCGGCCCTTCTTCGTGCCGAGGAAGCGCCGCAACCGTTGCTGCGCGGTGCGGTCCCGCTGTGCGGGCTGCCGCAGGAAGGTCTGGAAGGGGCGCAGGTCGCCCTCCGCGCCGATGAGCTCCTCCACGCGCCCCACACCCAGCGCGCGGATGAGCTCGTCCTCCAGATCCGCCGCGCAGACGAAGAACTCCTGGCGCGCCACTCCGGCCCGCTCCCAGCCGCGGGCGTAGAAGGGACGCTCCGCCTCGTCGCACAGTCCCGTGAGACGGAGGTCCAGACCTGCCGGGCCGAGGACCCGGGTGAAGCGCCCTACGTTCATCGCTCCGCCCATCGGCATGACGCAGACCCCTTCGGCCGCCAGGTCCCGGCCCCGGGCCCCGGCCAGCGCGTCGACCGCCGCGGCGTCGCTCAGCCCTTCGAGCAGGACGACCGTGTGGACCGTCAGCCGCCCGGCGAGCTCGTGCGCCCGGTCGCCGGGGCCGCCGGCCGCCCAGGCGGTGACGGCTTCGCGGAAGGATTGCATGTCAGACATGGGAGGAGTCTGCGCCCGTTCCGGCCGCCACGGTAGGGAATTTCGGCCGGGGAGCCGGTCAAGTCCCGTCCCGGCCCGGCCTTCGGGGCGTCAGGCCGGCGGTTCCTCGACCGCGCTGGTGCCGCTGCCCGGCTGGGACTCCCACGTCCACGTCTCCTCCAGGCGGAGGCGGCCGTCGGGGAGTTCCGTCACGAGGGAGACGCAGTGCCCGGAGGCGGTCGTACCGTCGAGACGGAGCTGGACGTAGCGGAAGTCGACGGTGTCCTGCGCCCGGGTCCCGACCAGGTGGCCCCGGACCACGTCCCCGCCGGAGTAGTCGGCCCAGACGAGGCCGTCCCGTTCGTGGTACTCGAACCGGGTCTGCCGGCCGACCTGGCCGGGTGCCTGGTCGGCCACGGGTACGAAGACGAGGCCGTCGAGCGAGCGCGCCATGGGTGGACTCCTGGGGGGAAGGCGGAACGGGCCCGGCGCCCGGCCGCGTGGACCGTCCGGTCCACCCTAGGCCGTCTCTCCCGGAGGCTTACCCGGCGGAGAACGGGTAGCCGCACCTACGGGGCGACCGCACGGCGGCATCCGAACGGGAGGAACGATGAGGGCACTCACCTGGCACGGGAAGCGCGACGTCCGCGTCGACACGGTGCCCGATCCGGGCATCGAGGACGCCGAAGACGTCATCGTCAGGGTCACCACGACGGGACTGTGCGGCTCCGACCTCCACCTCTACGAAGTCCTCGGCGCCTTCCTGGACCCCGGCGACGTCCTCGGCCACGAGCCCATGGGCATCGTCGAGGAAGTCGGCCCGGCCGTCACCGGGTTGAAACCGGGGGACCGCGTCGTCGTGCCCTTCAACGTCTCCTGCGGCACCTGCTTCATGTGTGCTCGGGGCCTGCACTCGCAGTGCGAGACGACGCAGGTCCGGGAACACGGCACGGGCGCTTCGCTCTTCGGTTACACGAAGCTCTACGGGCAGGTACCGGGCGGACAGGCCCAGTACCTGCGCGTGCCCTTCGGCAACACCCTGCCGGTCAAGGTCCCCCACGGACCGCCCGACGACCGGTTCGTCTACCTGTCGGACGTACTCCCCACCGCCTGGCAGGCGGTCCGCTACGCGGCCGTGCCGCCCGGCGGCAGCCTGGCGGTCCTGGGCCTGGGGCCCATCGGGGAGATGAGCACCCGCATCGCCACCCTGCAAGGGGCCGGCACCGTGATCGGCGTCGACCTCGTCCCGGAGCGCCTGGAACGCGCCCGCGCACGCGGTGTGCACACCATCGACCTGGAAGGGGCGGGGCCGCACCTGCTCGACGCCGTACGGGCGCTGACCGGCGGACGCGGGCCCGACGCCGTCATCGACGCCGTCGGGATGGAGGCCCACGGCAGCTCCGTGGCCGCGGCCGCCCAGCACATGACGGCGCTGCTTCCCGACAGGCTCGCGGCCGCGGTGATGAAGCGCGCGGGCGTGGACCGGCTCGCCGCGCTGACGACGGCCGTCGACCTCGTGCGCCGCGGAGGCACCGTCTCCGTCGCGGGCGTCTACGGAGGCGCCGCCGACCCCCTGCCGCTGCTGACGATGTTCGACAAACAGATACAGCTGCGCATGGGACAGGCCAACGTCCGCCGGTGGACCGACGACATCCTCCCCCTCCTGACGGACGACGACCCCCTGGGCACCGAGGACTTCGCCACCCACCGGCTTCCGCTGGAGGACGCTCCGGACGCCTACGAGATGTTCCAGAAGAAGCGGGACGGCGCCGTCAAGATCCTCTTCAACCCGTGAAGGGATGACCGACGGCCGTCCGGGTAGGCGCGCGGCACCGTCACCGAACCGCTAAGGAGCCGTCGTGGACACCAGCCCCGAACCGGAACTCCCGGCCCCCGTACCGGAGAGCGACCACCCCGTCACCCCCGACCTGCCCCCGGCGGGCCCACAGGCCCCCGACCTCCCGCCCGCGGGTGCGCCGGAGAAGAAGCAGGAGAAGGAACCGGAGAAGCAATCGGAGGACGAGCCGGAGAAGGAACCGGAGAAGGAGCCGGACAAGGACGGCGCCGCACGGGACCCCGACGCCGACCGTGCCGCTCCGGTCGAGCCCGCTCCCGTCGAGCCCCCGGACTGACCGGCTCGGGAGCCGGGCAGGGTCCGCGGCCGTGCGGCGGTCCGCCGCGTGTGATCCGCTGGTAAGTGGGGAGGCGCCCAGAAACCGGGAACGGCCCGGCACGGGGTGCGAAAGGACGCGAAGGGAGAGGAAACCGTCATGAGTGAATCCGACGCGCGCGGCGACGACGTCTATCAGCCCCAGCCCGAGGACGAGCCCTCGGAGGGCCAGCCGGACATGGACAACAGCGTGGGGGAGCCCGACGCCGACGAGATACTCGACCAGGGCTACTCCCCGCCCGAGCGCCCCTACGCGAGCGGCCGCTACACGACCGGCGAGGAACACAGGGCGGGGGAGAGCCTGGACGAGCGCCTCGCCCGCGAGGTCCCCGACCTGGAGCCGGAGCCGGGCGACGGCATCGGAGACCTGGCCGGTGGCGAAGGCGAGCCGGTCGATCCGCAGGCCGGCGGCCCCCGGGCCGGGCGGCTCGCCCCCGCCACCGGATTCCCCCACGCGAACAACGTGCTGGCCCGTGACGTGGGGATCGACGCCGGTGCGGCCTCCGCCGAGGAAGCGGCGATGCACGTCATCGAGGAAGAGCAGCTGTGACGGCGTACGAGGACCCGTAGCCGGTCGGTACGCGTACCGGCTCCGTGTTTTCCGAGGAGAGGACCGCCGATGCCCTTCACCCCGCGCAATCCCGAGACGCTCAAGCAACTGATCGCCCGGGAGGTGGAGGGACTGCGGGCGGCCGCGAGCTGCCACGCGGGAGTGCGGATCGCCCCGGAGGTCCCGTACGGGACCCCCGACGGCGGGGCGTGCCCGTGCGGCGGCGGTGAGGGGCCGGGGCACTCCTGCGGGGACGCGGGCAACGGACACGACCCGTGGGCGTGCGTGTGCGCGACGCTGCCCGCCATTCCGGCGTCCGCCGCACTCCTCGTACCGGTGCCCGACGGTTCGGGCCGGACGGTCGACTTCACCATCCGGGCCGGAAACCACGTCCGGGCCGCCGAGTGGCTCGAAGCCCCCGACGGCCACACGGGCCGCAGGCTCCTCGAAGTCCAGCCTGGAGCGGCGGCCGGCGGGCTGATCGACGCCCTCTCCGACGTGCTCAGCGGAGGCCGGGCGCTGCACTCGTACGCGATGGACTACACCGAGCAGCGGACGGACGGGCTGCACCGCACGCAGCTCCTGTACGACGCGGCGTCCTGCGGGGGCAACGTGCTGGCCACGTGGCGGCCCGCCCGCAACCCCACCGAGCTGCTCTCGCTCGACGCCCAGTACATCGCGTCGATGGGGTGGGGGACGTGGGACCTGCTGTCCGGCCGGGTCACCTGGTCCGAGGGCCTGGCCTCCATCTTCCGGCGCGAGGCCGGCCAGACCCTGTCCCTGGCCGACCTGTGCGACGCCGTGCTCCTGGAGGACGTGTGGCGCTTCGGAAAGCTGCTGACCGGCCTGCTCGACGGTGAAGAACCACCGGGTGCGGAGATCCGCTTCAGCGTTTCCGGCGAGGTCCTCACCCTGCACCTCGTGGGGCACCCCGTGATCGCCACGGACGGCCTGCCGTGGGCCGTGCAGCTCATCGCCCGCGACCTGAGCGCGCAGGTCCGCAGCCGCCAGAGACTGGCGGCCACCCGGCTCCGCACGGAACGGCTCGCGGAGGAGGCGGCCGCAGAGCGTCGCGTCGCCTCGGTGCTCCGCGAGGCGCTCCTGCCCACGCACTCCACGGAGCTCGCCGAGGCCGGGTTCTCCGTCGCCACGGCGTACCTGCCCGCCGAATCCGAAGCCGTGGGAGGCGACTGGTACAAGTGCCGACGGCTGCCCGACGGACGGATCCTGCTGGCCATCGGCGACGCCTCGGGCCATGGCCTGGGCGCGGTGGCCCGCATGGCCCAGCAGCGGCACGCCCTCGCCGGACTCGCGCACGCCCCCGGTACCGACGCGGGGCAGTTGACCACCTGGCTCAACGAACTGCTGTGCGCCGACTCCGCCGCGGAAACGGCGACGGGGATCATCGGGCACATCGACGGGCAGCGCACGCTGCGATGGGCCTGCGCGGGCCATCCGGCGCCGTTGTTGCTGCGCGACGGCCGGGCGTCGGCCCTCGGCACCGGCCACCGGGGGCCGCTCTTCGGACTGGTGCCGGGGCACGCCTACGAGACGGCGGAGGTGCGCCTCCTCCCCGGGGACCTGCTCCTCCTCTACACCGACGGCATGGTCGAGCGCCGGGGAGAGGACATCACCTGCGGGATCGACGCCCTGGCGGACGTCCTCGGCACCTGTACCGGGCTCGGTGCGCAGGAAGCCCTCGACCACATCATGGGCAGCTACGCGGTCACGGAGCACGAGGACGACACCTGCCTGGTGGTCGTACGCATCGGCTGACGGCGACGGGGACGCCGGCCGTTGCCCGCGGGGCGGGAGGGGCGGTTCGTCCGCCGGAACCTGGGCAGGCGGAGGGTGAGGCACCGCGGGCAGCGGGCGGTGCGCATCCAGCGGCCGGGCTCCCGACGCGGGGCCCCGTGAAAGGAGCTCTTCATGGCGGACAAGGCCAAGGGCAAGATGGAACAGGCCAAGGGCAAAACGAAGGAAGCCGCCGGAAAGATCACCGGCAATGAGCGCCTGGAAGCCGAAGGCAAGATGGACGAGGTGAAGGGCAAGGCGAGGGAAACCATGGGGAAGGCCAAGGAGCGCGCCCGCGGCACCAAGGACTCCCTTGACGACCGCTGACGGCGGTGCGACAGCGCATCCTGCCCCCTCGTGGCGGCTTCCGGCCCCCGGCGCTCCGGCGTCGGGGGCCGAGTCGTGCGCCGCCTAGCGGCCGGCACACCCGTCAGCCGTCACCCGTCAGCCGTCAGCCGTCAGCCGTCAGCCGTCACCCGTCAGCCGTCAGCCGTCGGCCGCCCGGGCCGCGGTGTCCGGCCGTCGTCGGGGTGAGGCGTCGAGGAGGGCCCAGAGGCGCCGCCCGTCGTCCGCGAGGTCGTCGCCGCAGCTGTCAAGCGTTGCCAATGCCCCCAGCTCGTCGAAGAGTTCGCCCTCGCGCGAGGTGCCGGGCCGGTGGCTGAGCGCGATGACGAGGATCTTCTCGTCCTGATCGCCGAGGTGCAGGCTCACCCGCTTCCCGCCGTCCTTGACCACCGCCTCGACCAGGAGCAGTACGGCCCGCTCCAGGTCGTGTTCCGCCAGTCCGGGGTAGCCCCAGCCGCGGATCGTCGCCAGCGCCCGGGCGGCAGCCCTCTTCGGGGTCCAGGGATCCGCGCGGAACGCCAGGGCGACCGTCTGCCGGTTCCTGATCCGCATGCGCGCCCGGGGCGATGCCGGCGGAGCCGACTTCGGCGGGAACGACGGCGGCATCGTCGGCTCGGTGGCCTCCGGAGCGGTCAACTCGTCCTCCCGGGAAGCGCGGCCAAGCGGTCTGTCCACCATCCTGGCAGGCCGCCGCGGCCGGCCGGGGGAGAACGGTCAGGGTGCTGCCCCTCTTGCCGCAGGAACGCAGCAACGCCCGGGCGGGCGCGGCCCCTTGCGTGACACCCTCGGACGCGGTGGCGGGCCGGTCCACCGCCGGACGCCACCGGCCGGGTCACACGGTGGCCGTCTCACCGGCCCGGACGCGGGCCAGCACCAGTTGGGCCAACTCCGCCGGGGTCAGCGCGCCGTCCAGGAACACGGTGTCGCCGGGCAGCGTGCCGGTCGCGGCCCTGCACGGCTCGATCCTGTTCTTCACCCACTGCCGGACCCGTTCCTCACGCTCGGGATCATCGGGGAAGAAGACCCGTCCCTCGATGCGCTGCTCCAGCTCGTCCCGGGAGACGTCGAGGAAGAAGTGGTGGAGGCCGATGCCCGCGGCCTCCAACGCGCCGAAGATCTCGGCGACGTACTCGGGCTTGACCAAGGTCATGGGGATCAGCACCGGCCGGCGGTACTCCTCGACCAGCCCCACCGCCAGCGCGGCGACCTGCCGCCGCCACAGCCGGAGGTCCTGGAAGTCCCCGGTCGGCACCTCCACCATGTTCCGCAGCAGGAAGCCGACCGTCTCCGGGTCGTAGACCAGCGCCTCCGGCCAGCGCGTACGCAACTCGTCCACCAACGTCGTCTTCCCGCTGCCGAACGCACCGTTCACCCAGACGATCAACGCGATCCCCCCGCCCCGTTGCCGGGCCCGCGCATCGGGCCCCGCAGTTCGGCTCAGGATGCCGCGCGGCGCGGACGGCGCCAAACCCGACGGCCGTCAGTACGAGTGGTCGACCGTGACGTCGGCCGACAGCCGCAGCGCCTCCTCGGCCGGCGCTCCGCGCAGCCCCAGCAGGGTCAGCGTCAGCGCGTCGACCACGGCGAGGTGGGCCAGCCGGCTGGCGACGGTCTCCAGCCCGAACACCAGGTCCTGCCCGCCCGCGACCAGGGTGCAGTCACTGGACTCGCTCAGCGGCGAGCGGGCATAGCTCGTGAGGGCGATCACCCCGGCCCCGGACCGCCGTGCGCACCGGGCGGTGTCCACCGTGCTGCGCGTCGCGCCCGTATGGCTGATGGCCACGCAGACGCCGGAGGCCGTCAGCTGCGACGCGGCCAGCTGCGCGGTCAGCGGGTCGGCCGGCGCGTCGACCGTGCAGCCCAGGGCGCGCAGCCGGTAGGCGGTGTCCAGCGCGACGGCGCCGGACAGTCCCGCGCCGACGACCAGGACCCGGGTGGCCGCGTCGACCAGTCCGGCCGCCGTCCGCAGCCGCTCCGGGGTCACCGTGGCCGCCAGCCCGTCCAGCGCCTCCCGGGCGGCACGGACCGTGTCGGCCAGGGCGCGGGCGGCCGGGTCCCGGTCCCGGGAGGGTTCCGGAGCGGGTGCCTGCCGGGCGGCGGCGATCTTCAGCTCCTGGTACCCGCGGAACCCCAGCCGCTGGCAGGCCCGTACGACCGAGGAAGGCGCGGTGCCGGCCAGTGCCGCGACGTCGCTGACGCTGAGGTGGACCAGCTCCGCGCCCTTGTCCAGGACGACCTGTGCCACACGGGCCTCGGTGTCGCGCAGCTCGGACAGGTGGGCCCGGACGTGCGCGGCGAGGCCGCCCGTCAGTGCGGAACGAATTTCCATGGGGATAGGCTACTGGGGAAATCCATTCCGCATATATTCCGCAGCCATGCCGGCCCGGCGTGGGACCACCGTGAGGAGCGCACGTGCCCGGGAACCTCCCGTCCATGACGGGTTCGGCCGTCGTACCCGCCGTCGTCCTCGCCTCGGCGGTGCTGCACGCCGTCTGGAACGGCCTCACCCACGGCCTCCGCGACAAACTGGCCGGCTTCACCCTGATCAGCCTGGCCTCCGCCGGATGCGGCGCCGTCCTCGTCTGCTTCGCCCCCCTGCCCGATCCGGCGGCCTGGCCTCACATAGCCGTCTCCGCCGCGCTCCAGGTCGCGTACCAGCTGCTGCTCCTGCGCGCCTACCAGCTCGGCGACTTCGGCCAGATGTACCCCACCGCCCGGGGCACCTCACCCGTCGTGGTGGCCCTGGTCTCGACGACCCTCCTCGGCCACTCCCTGCCCGCCGGCCAGGCCCTCGGCATCGCGGTGGTCTCCTGCGGCCTGGCCGGTCTCGCCCTCGCCGACGGCATCCCGGGCCGCGCCCAGCTCCCCGCCCTCGCCGCCGCGGTCGGCACCGGCGTGATGATCGCCTCCTACACCCTCGTCGACGGCAGCGGCGTCCGCGTCTCCGGCAGCGTCTTCGGCTACATCGCGTGGCTCTTCCTCTGCCAGGGGCTCGTCGTGCCCCTCATCGCCTGGGCCCGCCGGGGGCCCGCCCTGCTCACGGCGCTGCGCCCGTTGTGCGGCCGGGGCCTGGCCGGCGGACTGCTCTCCCTGCTGGCGTACGGGCTCGTCGTGTGGGCGCAGTCCCGCGGCGACCTCTCCACCATCGCCGCCCTGCGCGAGACCAGCATCGTCTTCGGCGCGCTGATCGGCGCGGTCGTCTTCCGCGAACGCCTCGGCCACCGCCGCATCACCGCCAGCTTCACCGTCCTGGCGGGCATCGCGGTACTCCAGCTCGCCGGGTAGTGCCGTGACCGGGGAGTGTCGTCAGCCGACCGCTTCGACGTACGACGCGAGGTTGGCCAGGGAGGAGGCGATCCCGGCCTCGTGAACGGCCTGGTCGATGCCGGGCGGCACGCCCGTGGCGGTGACGGTCACCTCGGTGCCGTCGCCGACGGCAGTGAGGGTCCAGGTCATCGTCATGGTGCCCGCGTACGCCGGGTCGTCGGCCTCGAACACCGCCCGCTGCACCACGCGCTCCGACGGCGCCAGTTCGGCGAACCCGACGTCGACGACGTCCGTCGCGCCCGAGGTCTTGCCCGGACTGCCGGTGGCGTCGAGGTGGGTGAGCGTCATCCGGAACCCGCCGCCGGGCCGGGGGTCCCACCGGTCGATGTGCCCGCGCATGCCGTCCGGCGGCAGCCAGGTCTCGACGGACTGCCGGTCGAGGAGGGCGCCGTAGACGGTCGCCGGCGGCGCCGCGATCACCCGGCGGGCGCGGTCGGTCCTGCTCATGGCCCGATCCTAGGGAGTGCCCAGGGATGGTGACGGCAGGAAACGCGTCGCGCCCGCGTACACGCGGCCGGTGCCGTCGAGCGGTTCCTCCCGGACGCCCTCGCCGGTTCCGGGTGCGTTGATCATCATCGGTTCACCGTTCCTCATCCCCGTGAAGACGCCGACGTGCGATACGGCACCGCCGGTGGTGGACCGGAAGGCGACGACGTCACCGGGACGGAGGTCCTGCGTGCCGGTGATCCTTTCCCCTTCGGCCGAACCCGCCGGTGCGCGTCCGCCGCCCGCGTCGAACTGCGGCTGGGCGTCGCGGGGAACGACGAGTCCGAGCATGGAATAGACCTGGCTGACCAGGCCGGAGCAGTCGTAGCCGAATCCCGAAGCGCCCGCCCAGACGTAGGGGAGGCCGAGGAACGTGCGGGCGGCGGCGACCACGTCCTCGCCGGTCGGGTCCGCCGGTACGGGTGCGAGGTCGGCGGCCCGGAAGAAGAGCCGGGAGCCGTCGCCGGAGCGGGCCTCGACCACGCCCGGAACCGGGCCGGCCTGAACGGGGAAGGACGTGTTGTACGAGTATTCGGCCGACCGCCCGGAAGCGGCTGCGGAGGCCGCGTCGGCGGCGGTGGAGTACCCCCAGGCGGTGGGGCGGCTGATGCGAGCTTCGCGCGTACCGCCGGGCGGCTGCCGGTGGTCGGACGTCAGCTGCCGGTCGGGGATCCAGCCCGGGTACGCGCCCCGCCCCGCCCGGTCCTTGGGGGTGGGCTGACCGTGCACCCAGACGTAGTCCCAGAGCAGGCCGTCCCGCTCCACCGTCTTCTCGACGGTCACCTCGGTCCCGTGCAGGGCCTGGGTCTCGCCGGGGATGCGGCGCTGCTCGTCCAGCGTCATGTCCTCCAGCCAGGCGCGCATGTCGACCGGATTGGCGGTTGCCGGGGCGTCCACGCGCCGGACGCGTGCGGGGTCCGTCCAGACCTCGGCCACCGACACGTCCACGTAGCAGGTGGGTGCCCCGGCGCACGGACGAGGGGCGGCGCCGGCGGCCGCGGCGGCCGGTGCGCCGGGTGGAGGGGCGACGGCGGTGAGGGCGGCTGCCGCCGCGCACGTCAGGGCGATCTTCGCGAGGAACATGAGCAGATTGTGACCCGCATTGATCACGTACCGGGTGATTTCGGGCCGTGGGTGTGCCCCACCCGGACGGCATGAATCCCATTCCATGCAGGACTACGCCGACTGCGCGAACCGCCCGCAGGGGCCCGGTGTGACCGCGACGGGCGGGACCACGGCGTGCTGGACGTGGAGCGCGGCGCACCGCGTGCGGAGCGTGACGGGTCGTGTCAGCGTGGGGGACGAGGAGATCCGTCCCCCGCGTCAAAGGAGCCGCCGTCATGGACGGTACGCAGGACAAGCGCCAGAAGCAGGGCAAGAGCCGCGAGGAACAGGGGCATCACCGTCCCGGCGACCCCGCGCACGCCCAGCCGGGCAAGCAGTCCCGGGAGCAGGGCGACAAGAAGGAGCGGGAGGACACCTCGCGCCGCCGTGAGGACGACCTGCTGCGCGAAGAGGACCTGCACGACGAGACGTTCTGACCTCCGCCGCGTCGGGCACCCCGACCCGTGGCCGGCGGCGGGCGTCCGGCCACGGAAACGGGGCAGGCGCCCGGTAGCGCGGCCGCGGGAAGGGCGGTGATCGTCATGGCGCGTCCGGTGTGGGCCGGGGTGCTGTCGTTCGGCCTGGTCAGCCTGCCGGTGGGCCTCTACACGGCGACCGACAGCCACACGATCCACTTCCACCAGCTCCAGCGCGGCACCTCCGACCGGATCCGCAACCGGCGAGTGAACGAGCGCACCGGGAAGGAGGTCGAGCTCGACGACATCGTGAAGGGGTACGAGACCGGCGACGAGTACGTCCTCGTCGAACCGGAGGAACTCGACGACATCGCCCCCGGCCGGTCGCGGACCCTGGAGGTCACCGGGTTCGTCGACCTCGACGAGGTCGATCCGATCTTCTTCGACAAGACGTACTACATCGGCCCGAAGGGCAAGGAATACGGCAAGGTGTACGCCCTGCTGGAGAAGGCGCTGGCCAAGGCGAACCGAGCGGGCGTCGCGACGTTCGTGATGCGGGGCCGCGCGTACCTGGTCGCGCTGAAGGCCGAGAACGGCATCCTGACCCTGCACACCCTGCACTGGGCCGACGAGATCCGGAACCCCCGCGAGGAACTCTCCGACCTCCCCGGGAAGACGCGGGTCAGCGCACGCGAGATGAAGATGGCCGAGCAGCTGATCAGCGCCCTGTCCATGGACTGGGACCCCGACAGCTTCCGGGACACCTTCCAGGAGAAGGTCGCCGCGCTCATCGAGGCGAAGAAGACCGGCGACAGCGTGGAGAAGGCCGAACCTCCGGCCGGGGCCACCGGCGCCGTAGAACTGATGGACGCCCTCCGTGCCAGCGTCGAGCGGGCCCGCGGCCCCAAGGCCGGCAGCCCCAAGGAGGGCAGTGGCAAGGCCGGGGGCGACAAGGCCGCGACCGCCGCGGGGAAGCGGAGCGCGAAGCCCACGGGGGCGAAGAAGCGCGTCACCGCCAGGAGCGGGCCGCTGAAGTCCCTGACCAAGGCCGAGCTGTACAAGAGGGCTTCCGCCGCGCAGCTGCCGGGCCGCTCCACGATGACGCACGACCAGCTCGCCGAAGCCCTGACCGCCGGAGCGCGCGGGGCGGGCGGGCAACGGGCGGCCTGACAGCCCGGCTGCCCCTGCCCGCTGCCGGATGCTTGCTGTGGGCCGTGGGCCAGCGCCTACTGGGTCGAACTCGGCGTCACCGACGGCGTGATCCGGTCCGTCCGTCCGGTGTCCGGCATGCCTCGCCCGCCGCGCGGGTTCGGCGGCGCGCACCCCGCTGACGGCGGGCGATACCCTCAGGCCGTCGTGTTCGCCTACGGGACGGGGCTGGTGACGGCGTGACGGGGGTGACGGGGGCGGAGTTCCTCAGGGAGCCACGGGCCCGCGGGACCGAGGGGTCCCCCCGCTTCGCGGGGAGCGCAACGCGCCCGTCGGGCGTTGAACCGTCGCAGGGAGCGATCCCGTTGGACACGCCGCACCACCGGAGCGATGAGGAGGACCCGATGAGCACGGCCGACGAGGGACGGCAGTGGCCGGACGAGGCCAGCGTCGAGAGCACGAGGACGACGCTGCTGCAGCTCCTCGCACGGGCAGGGGTCCCGTCCGGTGACGCGCGGGAACTGACCGGGCTCCTGGAGGCAGGGGCACTCGCACTCGCGTACGGGGAGCTGGGCGCCGGCACCCGGAGCGCGCCGGGGGACAAGGGCGAGGAGTACGGGTCGGGCTGGCTCGACGGCGCCGCGGCCGTCCTGGAGGAGCTCGGCGCCGTCGCCGAGCGGACCCTGCTCCGGGTCGTGGGGGAGGACGGGCCGCCGGGCCCGGCCGGGGAACGGCCGCGGGCCGGGCGCATGGAGGTGGAGCGGGCGCGCGTCGCGGTCACGCCCCTGTACCTGTCGTTCACCGAGGTCTCCGACCTGGATCCGGAAGTGACCGACGAGGTGCTCGTCGCCGTGCTCGGCACGATGAGCCCCCGGCAGCGCGCCGGGTACGCCGGGCTGGTGACGGAGTTCGCCGCGGTCCACCGGGGCCGCCTGGAGAGGCTGTACGCGGCGTTCGGAGCGGGCAGCGCCATCACGGTGCACGGCCGCTATTCGCTCGTCCACTCCGTTACCAGCGTCGCCGTACTGGAACGGCTCGTCGCGGCCCCGGAGGCGCTGCGGGAGGAGTGGAACGCCGCCGAGCTGCCGCCCGCGTGGTTGGACGGGCTGACGACCGCCTGGAACGCCCCGGCCTGAGCGGCCCTCGCGACGCGCCCCGGGAGCCCGGGCCGGGGGACCGGTGGGCGGGACCGGTGGCGGGCGCCGCCTCCGCGGCGGCGCGGCCGGCACGCGGAACCGCCCACGGCGTCAGCGGCTCACCGCTGTTTCCCGCTCCACGTGCGTCAGCTTTTCCGGGTTGCGCACCGAGTAGATGCCGGTGATGAACCCGTCTTCGACCCGCATGGCCACGACCAGGTCGATCTCCCCGTCGATCCGCACGACCAGCGCCGGATGGCCGTTGATCTGGGCCGGCTCCAGCGTCGCCACCGGGCCCCACGCCGCAGCGCCGGCGGCCAGCAGGCGGGCCACCTTCTCCGCTCCCACGGTGGGCCGCGGCATCGCCTGCTTGATGCCTCCGCCGTCGCTCAGGGCGACGACGTCCGGCGCGAGGAGGTCGAGCAGGCCTTGTAGGTCCCCCGTCTCGACCGCCCGTTGGAAGGCCCCGAGCGCGGCCCTGGTCTCGTCCGTGGAAACGGGTCCGCGCGGTCGGCGCGCGGCGACGTGTGCCCGCGCCCGGTGGGCGATCTGGCGGACCGCCGCCGGGCTCTTCTCGACCGCCTCCGCGATCTCCTCGTACCCGAGGTCGAACACCTCGCGCAGCACGAACACCGCCCGCTCGGTCGGGGCGAGCGTCTCCAGGACCAGCATCATCGCCATCGAGATGCTCTCGGCCAGTTCGACGTCCTCGGCCACGTCCGGCGCGGTGAGCAGCGGCTCGGGCAGCCAGGGGCCCACGTACGACTCCTTGCGCCGGCCGAGCGTGCGCAGCCTGCCGAGCGCCTGCCGGGTGGCGATGCGGACCAGGTAGGCGCGCTGCTCGCGGACCGTGCTCAGATCGACGCCCGCCCAGCGCAACCAGGTCTCCTGAAGGACGTCCTCCGCGTCCACCGCCGATCCGAGGATCTCGTAGGCGACGGTGAAGAGGAGGTTGCGGTGGCTGACGAACGCCTCGGTGGCGGGGTCGGGCCGGCGGTCGTCCTGGCTCATGCGGTGTCTCCTGTTTCTTCGCTCTGAAATGGATCGCACACAAGACACCGCGGTACGCCGTTCTGTGACACTGCGCCATGTGTGACGTGCGACACCTCGAAGGGCTGTCACAGGACGCGGTCCGCCGGCATCTCATGTCCGACCAGTCACACGAAGCACCAGTCACACGAAGCAGGAGGCGGACATGAAGGTCGTGGTGGTGGGCGCCGGTTACGCGGGCATGCTGGCGGCGAACCGGATCGCCAAGAAGGTGAAGGGCGCCGAGATCACGGTGATCAACCCGCGCCCCGATTTCGTGGAACGCGTACGGCTGCACCAGCAGATCGTCGGGAGCGCCGCCGTGGCGACACCCCTCACGTCGATGCTGCGCGCCGGGATCGGTTCGAAGGTCGCCGCCGTCGACAGGATCGGAGACGGCCACGTCACCCTGGACGACGGCACGAGCGTCGACTTCGACTACGCGTTCCTCGCCGTCGGCAGCACGGTGCGGCCGATGCCGGGCACCGTCCCGGTGGGCACCTGGGAGGGGGCCGAATCGGCCCGCGAGGGCCTGGCCGCCCTCCCCGCGGGCAGTACGGTCACGGTGATCGGGGGCGGCGCGACCGGCGTGGAGACGGCGGCGGAGGTGGCCGACGCGAGGCCGGACCTCCGGGTGCGGATCGTCGGGTCGTCGGTCGCCCGGGACTTCTCCGGCCGGGCGCACCACCGCGTCCGGTCCGGACTGGAGCGGCTGAAGGTCGACATCGTGGACGACGGCGTCACGGAGGTCACCGACGGCGTCGTGCACCTGCGGTCGGGAGCGGCGTTCGCCTCCGACCTGACGCTGTGGGCGATCGTGTCGGGCGTTCCCGACCTCGCGGCCCGCAGCGGTCTGAAGGTCGACGCGGAGGGCCGTGCGCTCGTGGACCCGTACCTGCGCAGCGTCGACGACGAGCGGATCTTCGTCGTGGGCGACTGCGCGGCGGTACCCGGAGCCCGCTTCGCCTGCGCGCTCGCCACACCGCAGGCCGCTCACGCGGCCAACACCCTCGCCCGGCTGATCGAGGGCCGCAGGCCCGAGCCGTACGCGCCGCGTTACGTCGCACGGGCCGTCACGCTCGGACGCAAGGACGCGGTGGGCCAGTTCACGCGCCCCGACGACTCCCTCCGGCGTACCTGGATCACCGGGCGCACCGCGGTCGTGGTCAAGGAGATGGCGTCGCGCGGCGGAAAGTACGGCGCCCGCACGGGAACCGGCGCCTGAACCGTGCGGGTGGTGCGTGCGCACCGGGTCGGGGGAGGCCCGGGCGGGGCCGTCCACCGGGCACCGGCCCGCGTTCCTACTCGGACGGAGGTGAGTACCAGCGCCCTGCCGGGCGGTCGGGCCGGCCACCACACTGGGGGTCATGCGCAGAGAACAGCGGAAACACGCTCCCCAGCTGGTGGCGACCCTGGTCCTGGCCGCTCTGGCGATGGCGGGATGGGCCGCCTGGCTGGGCTGGGACCAGCACCGTGACGTCCAGCCCGACGGTTCGACGACGGGCCCCTACGAGGCGTGGCAGGTGATCGGGCTCGGGCTGACCCTGCTGGTGCCGGTGTACTGGGCGGCATCCCGGGGGCACGTCGCGGCCGCGGTGCTCGGCACCACGACCGGGCTGACGGTGGCCGCCTTCTACGACTGGTCGGACGATTCGAGCGGGCTCTTCGTGATCGGCGTGGGCATGGTCATGATCGGGAGCCTGGCGGTGACCGGCGTCGTCTCGCTCCTCATCGCCGCCGCGCAACGCAAGACGGGATCCGACCGCCCCGAGCACCGGGGCGGGTGAGGCCGTGGCCCCTCCCCTCCAGGACGGCCCGTTCGACACGGTCTCCCGTCGCCACGACCGCGAGCCCCTACGCCGCAAGCCGAGGGCGTCACAGCCCCGGTCGAAGACCCGGCCGGCCCGCTCGGCGGCTGCGGCCGCGCCGGACGCGAACCCGGGTACGGGAGCTGGACGCGGCGTTGGAGCCGGTGGAGGGCCATGAGGCCGCCGCGTTCCTGGCCGGTGTCGCCTCCGTCGACCTCGTCTGGCCGGAACACCGGCACCTGCCCCCGGACGTCGCCCTGCGCGCGGCGGCCCGTGCGGTCGCCCTGCTCGGTCCGGAGGCGACCTGGTGGACCAACCACGATGCCCGGGCCGGGTCCGTGTACGGCCTGACCCCGCTCTTCGACAGCCTCGTCGCCGGTACGGACGGCACGTACTTCGCGATCGCCCTCCAGATCGCGGATGACTGAGCGGGCCCGGAGAAAAGACCTGGCAGGCCGGACCGGGGGCCGATAGGCTCCGCGACGATGACGAACCACACCTCTCACAGATCGGGGGTCCCGTCCGCGCAAGGTGAGTGCTGATGCTCACCGACACCGCGAAGGGACTCTCCCTCCATTCCTTCTGGCCGCGCGTGCGCGAGTTCGCCGTGCCGCCGTCCATGGTCGAGACCGCGACCGCCCGCCGTCATGCCGGCGACTGGGCCGGGGCATGTGCCGCCGCGGGCTTCGACGTCGATCTCAGTCCACGGTCCGTGGCGCGCACCCACGGGCACGAACGCGCGGCCCAGATCCGCGCCGACCTCCGCCATCTCGCCCCCGACCTGCTGCGCTGGCACATGCCCAGGGTCGCGCCCGACGGGCTGCTGCGGCCGGGGCTGACCCTGACCCTGGCCCGGTACGGCGACGTGCACCTCGTCGCCCGCACCCCACCCGCGTGGGCCGACGCCGGACAGCGCGTCAGCCTCGCGCTCTGGGACGGAACCCGCTCCGAGGCCACCGCCCGCCGGCACCCGCATCCCCACCCCGACCGGCGGTTCCGCCTCGACCTGCACCGGCACCTGTGGGACGCGCGCCGGACGGACGAGCTGCGGTCACGGTCCGGCGCCGACCGCCCCTGCGCCGACGGCCCGCCCCCGGCGCACGCCGTCGACCGCTGGGCGGCCGAGGCGCGGCTGCTCCTCCGGGCCGAGGGGATGCCCGCCGGTCCGGTGTCCGTCCGTCTCGGCGGCCGGAACAGGCTGCTCCTCCAACCGGCCCCGGACGGGGAGGGATACCGGGAAGCGCCGCGCACCGCCGGGCCCGGAGACCCCCCGCCGCCGGTCCTGCCGTACGCCGCCACCTGGCGGCTGCCCGACCTGATGCTGCTGCGCGCCGGAGCGCTCCCCGCGCACCGCCTGCACCCGCTGGTGGCGTCGGCCCTGGTACCGGACCTTCCGGCGCGCGACCCGCTCCGGAGCCCGGAACCGTACGGGGGGCCGCACCTCGTCGAATGCCGCGGAGCCCTGCACCGGATCGCCCTGGTGGACGGAGTACTGGCCCCGCTGGACCACGACCCGGACGAACTGCGCCGCGAGGAACTGCTGGTCGCCCTGACCGGCACGCCACTGCCCTGCCTGCGGGCCATCGACGTCGCGCACCGGCGCCCCGACTGCCTGACGGGCGTGCGCGAACGCCTCG
The DNA here is from genome assembly GCF_040611935.1 of Streptomyces sp. NPDC006512. NCBI lineage: Bacteria > Bacillati > Actinomycetota > Actinomycetes > Kitasatosporales > Streptomycetaceae > Streptomyces > Streptomyces sp. NPDC006512. The sequence goes on from NZ_JBEXPG010000014.1 coordinate 59,126, forward strand.
ACCACGGGGACGTCGCCGGTGCGCTGGCCGTCGTCGAGGGCCTGCTCGGCCCCGACGCAGTCCTGCGCGACGGCGTACTACGGGACGAACTGGAGGCGGCCGCGCGGCGGCGGCTCACCCACGGGCTGTACCGGGCCGGCCTCGCGGAACCGGGCGCCGGTCAAGCCCGCCCGGCGCCCGGGCGCCCCCGTGACCACCGTCGGCGTCTGCGCCACGGCACCCACCGCTGACCGGCCGCTTCCCCTCCTGCTTCCACCCGCCACGAACCCCTGAGGTGACCACACATGCCCGTACGCACCCCACCCACCGCCGGCCCCCGGCTCGACGTCGCCGACGCCCTGCTGGACCTGCTCCGCGACACCACCACCGAACCCCGCCCCGACATCCAGCTGGAGGCCCTGACCCTCGCCGTCGCCGCCGACCTGCCCGTCCTCCTGTGGGGCGAGCCGGGCATCGGCAAGACCGCGGCCCTGACCCAGCTCGCCGAGGAACTCGAACTGCCGCTGACGACCGTCATCGCCAGCGTCCACGAGCCGTCCGACTTCTCCGGGCTGCCCGTCGTCGGGGACGACCCCGCCGAACAGGGCGTCCCGATGGCCCCGCCGGACTGGGCCGTGCGCCTCGTACGGGCCGGCCGGGGCCTGCTCTTCCTCGACGAACTGTCCACCGCACCCCCGGCCGTGCAGGCGGCCCTGCTGCGCCTCGTACTGGAGCGGCGCATCGGTTCCCTGCAACTGCCGCCCGGCGTGCGGATCGTGGCCGCCGCCAACCCGCGGTCCTCGGCGGCCGACGGGTGGGAGCTGAGCCCGCCCCTCGCGAACCGCTTCGTCCACCTCCAGTGGATCCACGACCACGAGGTCGTCGTACGCGGCCTCGGCGGGACCTGGCCCCGGGCCACCCTGCCCCGGCTCGACCCGGGGGAACTGACGCGGTCCGTGCGGCACGCCCGGCGCGCGGTGTGCGGGCTCCTGGAGGCCCGGCCCGCGCTCGTACACCGGCTGCCGAGCGGCGAATCCCGGCGGGGCGGCGCATGGCCCTCGCCGCGCAGCTGGGAGATGACCCTGCGTCTGATCGCCTTCGCCACGGCGTCCGGCTCCTCCCGGGAGGTACTGTCCCTGCTGGTCAGAGGCACCGTGGGGGACGGGCCCGGGCTGGAACTGCTCGCGAGCATGGACCGGATGGACCTTCCGGACCCCGAGTCGCTCCTCGCCGATCCGGCCGGGGCCGTCCTTCCCGAGCGCGGGGACCTGCGCCAGGCCGTGCTCGACGCGGTGGTGGCGGCGGTCCGCAACCGCCCGGACGAGGCTCGCTGGGACGCGGCGTGGGCGCTGCTGGTCCGGGCGCTGGAGACCGGCGCGCCGGACCTGGTGGTCGTGCCGGCGACGACGCTCGCCGCGCTGCGGCAGGAGGAATGGGAGGTACCGGCGGCGATCGAACGCCTCGCGGGGGCGGTGGCCCTGTCCCGGCGGGCGGACCGGGCGGCGGCCAGGGTCACCGCGCGGACCGGCCGGTGACGGGCCGGCCGATGACGGACGTCCCGATGACGGGCAGCACGGCGCCGGACCGGCCGACCACGGACCGGCCGACCACGGACCGGCCGAGGACGGACCTCCCGACCACGGACCTCCCGATCACGGGCGGAGCGCCGCGGGGACTCGACCGCGACAAGCTCTTCGCCGCCCGGCTGCACGCCGTACGGGTCCGGCCCTACCTGGCGACCGCCCTGTTCGCCCTCCACGCCGTGGAGTCGCGCAGGGTTCCGACGATGGCCGTCGACCGGCACTGGCGCTGCTACGTCTCGCCCGCCTTCGTGGACCGGACCCCGGTCGAGGAACTCGCCGGGGTATGGGTGCACGAGGTGTCGCACCTGCTCCGCGACCACCACGGGCGCAGCGACCGGTACGCCAGGGAACACGGGCTGACCGGCCCGGCGGAACGGCTGCGGATGAACATCGCCGCGGACTGCGAGATCAACGACGACGTCTTCGGCGACGGGCTGGCCACACCCGAAGGCGTCGTCCAGCCCCGGCTCCTGGCCCTGTCGCCGGGGGAGCTGATGGAGGACTACCTGCGCCAGTTCCGGCTCGGACCCCGTACGGAGGACATCGCCTGGCTGGACTGCGGCAGCGGCGCCGACGGGCTGGAACGGGACTGGGACCTGGGCCCGGACGGCGCGCACGGCCTCAGCGAACAGGAGCGGGACGCGGTCCGGTTCCGGGTGGCGCAGGGCATCGTAGGGCAGCCGGGAGACACCCCGAAGGGGTGGCGGCGGTGGGCGGAGGAGGCCTTCCAGCCGACGCAGCCGTGGCGGGACCTGCTGGGAGCGGCGCTCCGCTCGGCGATCTCCGGCTCCGGTTCGGGCGACGACTACAGCTACGGCAGGCCCTCACGGCGTTCCGCCGGGGTGCCCGGCGCCGTCCTGCCCAGCCTGCGACGCAGGCCGCCCCGGGTGTGCGTGGTCGTCGACACCTCGGGCTCGGTCAGCGACACCGAACTGGGCAGCGCCCTCCGCGAGGTCGCGGAGATCTCCCGGGCGGTGGGCGGCCGCCGCGACCTGGTCTCCGTACTGTCCTGCGACGCGTCCGCGCAGTCGGTCCACACGCTGTGCCGCACCGAGGGGATCGAGCTGGTCGGCGGCGGGGGCACGGACCTGCGCGAGGGCTTCGCCGGTGCCCTGCGGGCCCGGCCCCGGCCGGACGTCGTGGTGGTCCTGACGGACGGCCAGACGCCCTGGCCCTCCCAGCGGCCGCCGTGCCGCACCGTGGTGGGACTGTTCGCCCGGCAGCGCGGCAACGGTTCCCTCGACGAGCAGAACCCCGACTACGTCCCGGACACACCCCCGGAATGGGCCCGCGTGGTCCAGATCGGCTAGTGCCGTGACGACAGGGCCTACGCCCGGGCCACCACCAGGTTGCCGTCCGGGGTGCGGCGGGCGAGGAGGCCGGTGCGGAAGTGGCCGTCGGTGGTGAAGGAGCGCGCGTCGTGGTCGGGCGCCCGGTAGTAGCCGCGCACGGTGTGCGGGCCGCGGGCGAGGAGTTCGCCGGGTTCCCCGTCGGGCACGTCCTTGCCGTCGGCGTCCACGATGCGGATCTCGTCGGCGGGGGAGAGCGGGCGGCCCTGCGTCGTGAGCACGGTCTCGGCCGGGTCGGTGAGCCGGGTGAGGGTGAGCAGTCCCTCGGGCATGTCGAGGACCTGCTGGAGGCGGCAGTCCCAGGCCGCGCCCGCCCGTTCGACGGTCTCCCGGTGCGGGGGCGCCCCGCCGATCTGCACGAGGCGCAGACTGCTCAGGTCGGCCCGGACCGAGGGCAGTGCGTCGAGCCAGTGCCGGGCGACGGCGGGTACCACCGACGTGACGGTGACCCGCTCCCGTCCGATGGCCGTCAGGCACGCGGCGGGGTCCGGGCTGTCGGACAGGACGACGGTGCCGCCGACGGACAGGGTTCCGACGATGCCGGGGCAGCCGAAGGCGAAGTTGGACTCGGCGGGCAGCGCGGCGAGGTACACGTCGTCCTCGGTGAGCGACACCAGCTCGGCGGCGGCCCGCACCTGGTGGGCGTAGTCGTCGTGGGTGCGCGGAACGAGCGCGGACGGGCCGGCCGTACCGCCGGAGAGAAGGAAGAACGCGACCTGGTCGGCGCTCTGCGCGAGCGCCGGCTCGGGCGGGGCGTCGATGGACCCGAGCGAGCTGTACTGACAGCCCGACGGGTCGGTCGTCAGGCCGCCGTACGGGGACGAGGTGCCCGGCGCGTCGAGGGTGAACACCCGTCGCAGGAAAGGCCCTTGGGCGGCGATGTCCGCGGTGGTCGCGGCGGTGTCGAAGTCCGGGTGCGCGGCGGGTCCGACGTATCCGACGGCCTGGGTGATCCGCACGAGGTCGGCCAGCCGTGACGCGGGGTACGGAACCGGGCAGAACACGGGGACCGTGCCGGCGCGCATGAGGGCGAACACGGTGATGACGAACTCGGGGACGTTCGGCAGCTGGACGACGACCCGCTGTCCGGGCCGGAGGCCGCGCAGCCGGAACCCGGCGGCCATGCGGTCCACGCGGCGGTTCAGGTGCGCGTACGTGAGGCGGGTGCCGTCGTGCACGAGGGCGGTACGCGGACCGTACTGCAGGGCCCAGCCGCGCATGAGGTTGTCCAGCGTGTTGCCGCGCCAGTGCCCGGCCGACCAGTAGCGGTCGACGAATTCCTCGGGCCAGGGCGTGCAGCCCTTGAGCATGGATGCCATTCGCTTCCTCCGCGGTGCCGGGGAGCGCCCCCGCCTTCTTGATCTTGGTCAACCCAATCGGCCGGCAGCCCCACGGGCAAGGCGCTGTCCGCACCATGGCCGCCGGAGCCCATCGGCGGAAGCACCAACGGGCGCCGCTGACCAGGCAGAACGATGGGGCGGCCACCTCCGCGAGAAAACAGTAGCCATGGATATGGTAGCCATGTACGCTATTTTTCATGAGCAAGGTTTCACCGAGTCCCACGCCCGGCTTCCTGGTGTGGCGGCTCGCCAACAAGTGGCGCGTCGCGGTCGATCGCGCGGTGGCTCCGCTGGGCCTCACCCACGCGCAGTACTCGCTGGTCGCGTCACTGCACGGCATGCAGCGCACCGGCGAGCGGCCCAGCCAGCGCCGGCTCGCCGACCACACCGGCCTCGAAGCGCTGTACGTGTCGAAGCTGGCGCGGGCCCTGGAGTCGGCCGGGCTGATCGAGCGCACCCGCGATCCCCGCGACCCGCGCGCCGTACAGCTCGCCCTCACCGCGCAGGGCCGGACCGTCACGCGGCAGGCCATCGCGGTGGTCCAGGAACTGCTCCAGCAGTTGCTGGAGCCGCTCGGCGGCCCCGACGCCCCGCGGACCCACGCGTTCACCGAGGAACTGACGACCCTGCTCGACGCACCCCTCGCTCCATCCGCACCGACCGACGAGACCACCCGGGGGACGACACCATGACCAGCACCGCAGCCACCACCGCAGCCACCACCGCAGCCACCACCTCACCCGTCGCCGACGCCCGCGCCCTCGGCCTGGCCCACTACGCCGCCCGCGGGGTCCTGGAACACGTCCTGGCCCGGCACGGCCGCACCTTCCCGCAGCAGGTCGTCCTGCGCGCCGCCGTCACCGCCTACGCCCCGCGGACACCGGACGAACTCGTCACCGAGGTCCAGGGGTCCCTCAAGGCGGACCCGGCCGACATCCGCACCGTCCTCGACGACCTGCTGGCCGAACAGCTGCTGGCCGCGGACGGCGCGCACCTGCGCCCCACCGAAGCGGCCCGCGAACTGCTCACGGCCGTCGCCGCGGAGACCGCCCCCCTCACCGCCCGCATCTGGAGCGGCATGCCCGCCGAGGACCTGGCCGCCGCCGGCCGTGTCCTCGCCCTGGTCACCGAACGCGCCAACGCGGAACTCGCCGCACTGACCGCCTGACACCCGACCGCCTCGACTTCTCGGAGCCCGCGGGACACACCGCCGACAAGAAACCGTCACACTGCGGCGGAATGGGGCCCGGCCGCCGCCCGTTCCCCCTGACATGACTGTCGGAGTAGCTCTTCACACGACCGGCCCGGAGAACCAGATCGACGCCACCGTGCGGCTCGCCAGGGAGGCCGCGGCCGCCGGGCTGCGGTCCGCCTGGTTCGGGCAGACCTTCGGGGCCGACTCCCCGCAACTCGCCGCGATCGTGGGGCGCGAGGTGCCGGACCTCCAGGTCGGCACGTCCGCCGTCCCCGTCTTCGGGCGCCACCCCCTGATCGTCTCCAGCCAGGCGCAGACCGCCCAGGCCGCGACGCACGGCCGCTACCACCTCGGACTCGCCCTCGGAACCAAGCTGTTGACCGAAGGCGGCTTCGGCATCCCCTTCGAACGTCCCGTCGCCCGCCTGCGGGAATTCCTCACCGCCCTGCGGCAGCTCACCGACACCGGCACCGCCGACTTCCACGGCGAGCTCCTCACCGCCACCACCCCGATCCCCGCACGCGTGCCCGGAGCCGAGGCCGGCGTCCCGCTGCTCGTCGCCGCCATGGGCCCGCAGGCCCTGCGCGTCAGCGGCGAACTCGCCGACGGCGTACTGCCGTACCTCGCCGGCCCCCGAGCCCTGGCCGGGCACATCGTCCCGGCCGTCACGGCGGCGGCCGAGGCCGCGGGACGCCCCGCACCCCGGATCGTCGCGCTGGTCCACGGCGTGGTCACCGACGACGTGGACTCCGTACGCGAGAAGGCCACCGAGCAGCTCGCCTTCTACGAGCAGATCCCCTCCTACGCCCGGGCCGTGGAACTCTCCGGCGGCCGGCGCGCGTCCGACGTGGCCGTCATCGGGGACGAGAAGACGGTCGCCGCCGAAGTACGGCGCTACCGGGACGCCGGGGCGACGGAAGTGGTGTTCTCGGGAACCGACCTGGCCGGAGAGGCCGACCGGCTCCGCACCTGGGCGCTCCTCGGAGAACTCGCGAACTGACCTGTCCCGGGACCCGGTTCCGTACCATCGCCGCCATGGTGCCTTCCGAGGAGAACAGCCCGTCCGCCGCCCCCTGGCGCGTCGGCAAGCCGAAGCACGTGCGCCGGACCGGAGTCCCCCCGTACGAGCGGCACGGCGCCGCTGACGGCCGCCCGCTCGCCGAACGGGACGGCCTGAGCATCCACGGACGGGTGGGAAAGATCAGCTGCGTCGACGCCTCGGGCAGCACCCGCTGGACCCGGCCCTGCACGGGCCGCCCCAACGCCGCCCACATCAGCGGCGGCCGGGTCCTGCTCACCACGGACTCCCTCGAGTACACCCCCTGGGGCAACCTCGGCCCGGCCCTGCTGCTGGACCTGTCGGACGGCACCCCGGTCGCCGAACTCCGCGGCGAGCGCGGCGCGGCCCTCCGGGGCGGCCGCTTCCTCCTCGGCCTGGAGGGCTACGACTGCTTCGACACCTGGGAGTACGACCGCGACGGAAACCTCGTCGACTCCTGGCGCACCTACGGCCACTACGTCGTCGGCACCGGGGTCCGGGTCGTCGAATGCGACCGCCGCGTCCCGACCGGCAGCCGGGTGGTCCGGCTGCTCCCCGGCGGCGTCATCGAGCGCGGTCCGCGGCTGACCGACCCGACGGTCCCGCGCCCCCTAGTCCTGGAGGACGGCACCATCCTGGTCCTCGACGCCGGCGTGCTGCGCGCGGTGGACCGCGGCCTGGCCCCCACGGTCCTCGCGGAACTCCTCCCGGTCACCACCGACCGGGCGTCCGCCCGCATCAGCGCCCTCACACGCGACGCCGGGCGGATCAAGGCGGTCATCGCCGAGCCACAGCCGGACCACCACCCGACCCGGTACACCGTCCACACCTGGACCATGACGCTCCACCCGCCCGGGACCTGGCGGTGACCCGCGCGATTGCGGGTAGGCGCAGGAGGTGCGGCGCGCGAGCGCGCCCGGTTCGACCGTCGACCGATGACGGAATTCGACCGCCGACCGATGACGGAAAGTGACTCCTGATGGCCAGTTCTCTGCAAACGGTGCGTCCGCCGCCGGCCCGGCCGGATCCGGGGAGTGACTTCGCCCGGCTCTCCAAGAAGGTCCAGGCAGCCGGACTGATGGGCCGCCGCCCCGGCTACTACGCACTCCGCACGGCCACCGTGTCGGCCCTCTACGCCGCCGGCTGGACGGCGTTCGTACTGATCGGCGACAGCTGGTGGACGTTGCTCGCCGCCGGCCTCCTCGCCTTCGTCTTCGGACAGGTCGCGCTCCTCGCGCACGACATCGCACACCGGCAGGTCTTCCGCCTGCGCAAGGCCAGCGAACGGTCGGGCCGGCTCGCCGGGAACCTCGGCATCGGCATGGGGTACGGCTGGTGGCAGGACAAGCACACCCGGCACCACGCCAACCCCAACCACGAGGACCTCGACCCCGACCTCGACCCTGACATCCTCGTCTGGACGCGCGACCAGGCCCGCGCCGCGAAAGGCCTGCCCCGGTTCCTGGGCCGCCACCAGGCGTTCCTGTTCTTCCCCCTGCTCACGCTGGAAGGCTTTAACCTGCACGTGTCCGGGATCCGGTCGCTGGCGGACGAGTCCCTGAAGCACCGGGCCTGGGAGGGCACCCTCCTCTTCGCGCACATCGCGGCCTACCTCGGCGCCCTGTTCCTCGTGCTGCCGCCCGGCAAGGCGATCGTCTTCCTGATCGTCCACCAGTGCCTCTTCGGCATCTACCTCGGCTCCGTCTTCGCCCCGAACCACAAGGGCATGCCGACCCTGCGGGGCACGGACCGGCCCGACTTCCTACGCCGTCAGGTGCTGACCTCGCGCGACGTACGCGGCGGCCCGCTCACCGACATCGTCCTCGGCGGCCTGAACTACCAGATCGAGCACCACCTCTTCCCGAGCATGCCCAGCCCGCACCTGCGCAGGGCCCAGGCCCTCGTCCGCGGCCACTGCCAGGAGCTCGGGATCAGCTACCTGGAGACCAGCCTGATCGACTCCTACCGCCAGACCCTCGCCAGCCTCCACGACGCCGGTTCCCCGATCAGGGAGGCCCGCACCACCTGACCCACCGGCATCATGGGGGGATGATCACCATTCATCTGAAGTACGAGATCGACGTCGACAAGCTCGCGGACTTCGAGGAGTACGGGCGCCGCTGGGTCCGGCTGGTCAACCGGTTCGGTGGCACCCACCACGGCTACTTCCTGCCCAGCGAGGGCGACAGCGACATCGCGTACGCCCTGTTCTCCTTCCCCGGCTTCGCCGCCTACGAGCAGTACCGCACGGACAGCATGTCCGATCCGGAATGCCAGGCGGCCTTCGACCTCGCACGCGAAACCCGCTGCATCAAGCGGTACGAGCGCCGCTTCCTGCGCCCGCTCGACACCTCCGGCGACTGACCCGGCTGCCCCTTCCTGCGGCTCGCGGCCCGGGCCGGCCGTGCATTGGAGTGGCCCGCGGCCCCGCCGATGGCGTGGCTCCCGGCCGGCCCGCGGCCGCTGCCTAGGGTCGGCGGGACCGGACCGGCACGACGTGCGCACGGCCGGCCGTTCCGGAACAGGTGGGTGAATCGTGGAACGCATCACGGCCGAGTCACACGCTCACGAGCCCCCGCCACCCGCCGGACGGCCCCGACGGCGGCTGCCCCGGCGCCTCGCCGCGCTCACCGGACTGCTGCTCCTGTGCGCGCTGCCCGCGCGTCCCGTGGACGCCGCCCAGCTCCACGACGTGAGCCCGCGGACCGGGCCGCCGCTGTACGTCTCCGACTACGGCAACGACCGCGTGGTCACCCTGCCCACCGACGACGACGGCGACCAGAGCACCCTCGCCCTCGACGGCCTGGTCCGTCCGACGGGCCTTGCCTGGGACCGGGCGGGACGCCTCTACGTCTCCGACACCGGCAACAACCGTGTGGTGCGGTCGTCCCCGGACGGGAGCGGACAGTCCACCGTCCCGACCGACGGCCTCTCGCGCCCCCTCGGACTCGCGGTCGACACCGCCGGCACCCTCTACATCGCCGACAGCTTCAACGACCGCGTCGTGAAGGTGCCGGCCGACGGCAGCGGCCAGACGACCGTTCCCACCACCGGGCTGCTGCACCCCTGGGGCCTGGCCCTGGAATCCGACGGCGACCTCTACGTCTCCGACTTCGTCAACGACCGCGTCGTGAAGGTGCCCGCCGACGGCAGCGGTCAGACCACCGTCCCGACCGCCGGCCTCTCCCAGCCCACCGGACTGGCCCTCAGCGCGACCGGCGACCTCTACGTCTCCGACAGCGGCAACAACCGCGTCGTGAAGATCGCCGCCGGCACGGGCGCGCAGACGACCGTCCCCACCACCGGGCTGAGCAGCCCGCTCGGCCTGGCCCTCGACCACCGGGGCGACCTCTACGTGGCCGATGCCTTCAACAACCGCGTCGTCCGCGTCCGCCCCGCCGGCGGGGCGCAGACCACCGTGAACTCCACCGGTCTCAACACCCCCACCGGCCTGGCCTTCCCGCCGTCCACCGGCCGCCCGGCGGACCTGGGCCCGTAGACCGGCCGGGCCCCGTCGCGGACTTGACCGATCATCAGGAGGGCTGCCGTGGAACCCGCCGAGGAACCGTCCGCGTCCGGCAGCCTCGGCTGGAACCGTGCGACAGCCATGCTGGCGCTCCTGTCCTTCGCCATGCTGGTCGTCTCGCTCGACCAGTACATCGTCGTCGTGGCGCTCCCCGACATCGCACGTGACCTCGGCTATTCCGCGCAGACCCTCCAGTCGGTGATCAGCGCCTACGCCGTGGCCTCGGCCGGCTTCCTGCTGTTCGGCGGGCGGGCGGCCGACCTGCTCGGACGGCGCCGCGTCCTGGTCACCGGCCTCGCCCTCTACGCCGGGGCGGCGCTCGCGGGCGGACTCGCGACCAGCGCCGGCATGCTCCTCGCCGCCCGCGCGTTCCAGGGTCTCGGCGGAGCCTTCGTCTTCCCCACCACCCTGGCGCTCATCAACACCGCCTTCGCCGAGGGCCGCGCCCGCAACCGCGCGCTGGGGATCTGGGGAGGGGCGGGCGCGGCCGGCCTCGTCATCGGTGTGCTGCTCGGCGGTCTGCTGACGCAGGCGTTCGGCTGGCAGGCGGTCTTCCTCGTCAACGTAGCCCTGGCCGGCCCCGCGCTGCTGCTCGCCTTCGTGGTGATCCCCCGGGACGGCGCACGCGAGGAGGGTCGCGACTTCGACCTGCCCGGGGCGCTCAGCGTCACCTCCGGAGTCACCCTCGTCGTGCTCGCCCTCGTACAGGGCCCCGGATGGGGCTGGCTCTCGCCCGCGGTCCTGGTGAGCGCGGCGGCGGGCGTCCTGCTGATCGGAGCCTTCGTCGTCATCGAGCGGCGCAGCGAGGACCCGCTCATGCCACCCGGGCTGTTCTCCAACCCCAACCTGGTCACCGGTGTCGTCATCGCGTTCATGTTCATGGCGACCTTCGGCTCCGTGCTCTACTTCCTGTCCCTCTACTTCCAGGAGGTCCTGGGGTACGACGCCTTGCAGACCGGCGTCGGCTTCCTCGTCCCCACGGCCGTGGTGGTGGCGGGCTCGGCCGTCGCCGGCCATCTCGTGACGCGGTTCGGTCTCCGGCGCACGCTGTCCGCGGCCCTTGCCGTCGGTGCGCTCGGTGCGGTCGCGCTGGGCCTCACGATCTCGCCCGACGGCTCGTACGCCGAACTCGTCCCCGGCCTGGTCGCGCTCGGCATCGGCGACGGGGTGGTGTTCACGGCGATGTTCATCGCCGCCGCCACCGGGGTCGCCGACCGCGACCAGGGCATCGCCTCCGGCATCGCCGCCACCGGCTCGGGCGCGGGGGCGGCGGTCGGTCTCGCCGTCCTCGTCCTGGTGGCGACCGCCGGCCTGGAGGGCCTCTCCGGTGAGGAGCTACGGACCGCCACCGCCGAGGGCATCAGCACCACGCTCTTCGTCGTGGCGGGCGGCATCGCGCTGACCTTCCTCGTCGCCGTCAGCCGCTGCCCGACACCACCCCCGCCCGTGCCCGGCGTCGTGCCGTACCAGACCCGCCGCTGCTGAGCCCCGCTCGTCCGCCGGATCGGGAACGGCGGCCCGCGGTGCTGCGTCCTTCCGGGCAATCGGAGATGTGCCGGACCGGGTCCCGGGGCGCCGGCGGAAGGGCGGGGCCGTGCGGGGAGGACGAGGTGGGGGAGCGGGGTGGGTGGCCTTCGTGGTGGCGGTGCCGCTGGGCGTGGCCGCGATCGTCATGGCGATGGTGTTCACCGGTACCGGTGTCACCGGGACGAGCCCGCTGCACGAGGCGGTGGAGACGTACCTCGACACGGTGGGACGCGGCGCGCCCGCGCCCGCCACCGGGCCGGGAAGCGGCTGTCCGGACGGGGACGGGGATCCGGCGGCCGTCCTGCACGGTCTCGCGGAGACCTTCGAACACCGCATCGTGTCCTCCACCGAGACCGACGGCACGGCCGCCGTCAACATCGACCTCACCCCGCCGCACGGAGACCGGATCGCGGTCGTCCTGGACCTGCGCCGGACGGGGGACCGTTGGGACGTCTGCGCGGCCTCGACGGGCCGCGTGGCGATCGACCCGTTCTGAGGATCACACCCAGGTGTAGTCCGCGTCGGTGACGGCACCCAGGGACGCGTCGGTGACCGTGGCGCGGGGGTGGGGGAGGGCGGCGAGAGCCGGGCCGATGGGCGGGAAGATCGGCAGCTCGGCGAGTTCGCGGCGCAGGGCGGCGACGAGGTCTTCGCCGTCCTCGACGTTGCCGCCGGGCGGGGTGTAGTGGGTGGCGTGGGCGCGGTCGCGGCGGACGAGGGCGACGTCGTCTCCGCAGAACACGAGCGCCCCGGTCCGGATCTTGATCCGTGAGAACGGGGCGGGTTGGACGGTGTGGTCGGTCATGGCCGCCAGTATCTCCCGGGCCCCTACGCGGCCAAGGGCCCGGACTCCAGGAGTCCGGGCCCTTGGCCAACGGGGGACCGCCGAGCAGCGGACCCTCCGCTACCAGCGGTACCAGCGGCCGCTACCGCCCTTCGGACGGGCGACGAAACCGACCAGCCACAGCACCAGGACGGCGATCGCCACCCACCAGAGGATCTTCAGGGCGAAACCCGCGCCGAAGAGGAGCAGGACCAGCAGCAGAACGAGAAGCAGGGGAACCATAGTTATCAACCTCCGCAACACCGTGTGCCCGACCGAGCCCGGCGCATGCGCAAGATCTTTATGTGTTTCTTATTCGAATACCGGGGCAAGTGACCTCCCCGAGCCGGGACCGCGGGCGGTCACGGACGCATGAACCCGGACGTCCGAAGCATGTGCGTTCCATGGAATGCGTCGTGTACGAAGAACGGTCGGGCAGGTCGGAGGCGGTCGAGTGCGGACTCGACGACGAGGCCTGCCGGCTGGTGTTGAAACGACTGCGCGGGCTGGGCGACGGCGCCTTCGGCTGGGTGCGTCTGGTCGATCCGACCGAAGCCGAACTCCTCCAGCTCGCCGATGAGTTGGGCCTGCATCCGCTGGCCGTCGAGGACGCGGTCCACGCGCGCCAGCGGCCGAAGCGCGAGCGCTTCGGGGACGTCCTGGCCGTCGCGCTGAAGACCCTCTGGTACGTCGAGGAGGAAGCGGCGGTGGAGACCGGCGAGATGATGCTCTTCGTCGGACCCCGTTACGTCCTCACCGTCCACCACGGCACGGTGGACCCTGCGGCCGAGGCGGCCCGCCGGCTGGACGCCGACCCGTCCGTGCTGCGCCACGGCCCCCTCGCGGTCCTGCACGCCGTCCTGGACTCCGCCGTCGACGCCTACGGCGAGGCCGCCGAGAAGGTGCGCGCCGAGCTCGACCGGCTGGAGGACCGGGTCTTCTCGTCCTCCCGCGTCGACCACACCGAGGAGATCTACTCGCTGAAGCGCGAGGTGCGCGAGTTCCGGGACGCCGTACAGCCCCTGGTGCCGGTCCTCCCGGGCCTGGTGGGCGGGCTGGGCGAGGACGAGCGCTCCGCGACGGTCCTGCCCTACTTCCGCGACGTGGCCGACCACCTGCACCGCACCGACATCGAGGTGCGCACCCTCGACGAGCTGCTGAACTCGGTCCTCGATGCCCAGCAGGCCAGGGTGGGCACCTGGCAGAACGACGACATGAGGCGCATCTCGGCCTGGGCCGCGATCTTCGCCGTCCCGACCATGGTCGCCGGCGTCTACGGAATGAACTTCGAGCACATGCCGGAGCTCGGCTGGAGCTACGGCTACCCGCTCGCCGTCGCACTCATGGTGATCGCGTCGGGCCTCCTCCACCGGGCCTTCCGCCGCAACGGCTGGCTGTAGCGAGCCGGACCGGGAATCCGGCTTTGCCGGGTACCGCGCTGACATGAGTGCCGCCGGCGTGGAAAGCCGCTCGGTATGACACTCGCACCGAACGAAGGCCGCGGCACCGGCCACGAACGTGCCGACCACGAACGCACCGGCACCGACCGGACCGGCACCGGCCCGGCCGCCAGCCCGGGACCGGACGCGCGGATCGAGGAGCGGGCCCCGGACGAGCCCACGGAGCTGCCCGCCCGCTCCTGGCGGGCGGTACTGCGCGGCACGGTCACGGAGTTCCGGAACGACGAGCTCGCCGACCGCGCCGCCTCCCTGACCTACTACGGGGTGCTGGCGATGTTCCCCGCCCTCCTGGTGCTCGTGTCCCTGCTGGGCCTGGCCGGCGAGTCGACGACCGAGCGGGTACTGGACAACCTGCGGCGGCTCGTTCCCGGCTCCGCCCGGGACGTGATCAGCGACGCGGTCGAGCAGTTGCAGGGCAGCAGCGGCATCGGGTCGCTCATGGCGGTCGTCGGTCTCGTCGTGGCGCTGTGGTCCGCCTCCGGCTACGTCGCCGCGTTCATCCGCTCGGCGAACGCCGTCTACGACGTGCCCGAGGGCCGCCCGGTGTGGAAGGTGCTGCCGCTCCGCCTGGCGCTCACGGTGACCCTGATGGTCCTCGCCTGCGCCGGCGCGCTGATCGTCGTCTTCACCGGCGGCCTGGCCCGGCAGGTGGGCACCGCCCTGGGGATCGGCGACAGCGCGCTGACCGTGTGGTCGATCGCGAAATGGCCCGTCCTGGTGCTCCTCGTCATGGTCATGATCGCGCTGCTGTACTGGGCCGCACCGAACGCCAAGGGCCGCGGGTTCACGTGGGTCACGCCCGGAAGCCTCCTGGCCCTGCTGATCTGGATGATCGCCTCGGCAGGCTTCGCCTTCTACGTCGCGAACTTCGCCTCCTACAACAAGACGTACGGCACGGTCGCGGGTGTGATCGTCTTCCTGGTGTGGCTGTGGATCACCAACCTCGCGATCCTCCTCGGGCTGGAGTTCGACGCCGAACTGGCCCGCCAGCGGGCGATCGCCGGAGGGCTGCCCGAGGACGAGGAGCCCTACGTCCGGCCCCGCGACACCCGGGCCTGGAGCGACCAGGACCGTCGCCGCATGGAGCAGTGACCGTCGCTCCGCGTCGGAGTCCGACGGAAGGGACGGCCCGGAACCTCGTGGTCGCGGGGCGGGTGCCGGGCGGATTGATGGGTAGTCGCGCGGTGACGACAGCGTGCGAACACAGGACGAAGGGCAGGGTGACCACGCCATGAGCACGGTAGAGCGGCAGACCCACGGCACCGACGAATCGGTGAGCGTGCTGGTCTCGCGCGCCTCCCAGCAGATCTCCGAGCTCGTCCGCGAGGAGATGCAGCTGGCCCGCGCGGAGATGACCCAGAAGGGCAAACGCTTCGGCAAGGGCGGCGGCATGTTCGGCGCGGCGGGCCTCGTCGGCGTCCTGGCGGCCCAGGCCCTGGTCGCGAGCGGCATCGCGGCCCTCGCACTGGTCCTGCCCGTGTGGGCCGCGGCCCTCATCGTCACGGCGCTGCTCGCGATCGTCGCCGCGATCACGGCCAAGGCCGGGAAGAAGCAGATCGCCGAGGCCGGTAGCCCCGCCCCCCAGCAGACCATCGACAGCGTCAAGGCCGACCTGGCCGAGATCAAGGAGAAGGCACACCGATGAACGACGACGCCCGCACCAACATCGGCACCCCCACCCCCGAGACCCCCACCCCCGAAGAACTGCGGGAGCGGGTCGAGCGCACCCGTGACGAACTGGGCCGGACCGTAGAAGCACTGGCGGACAAGGCCGACGTCAAGGCGCACGCGAAGGAGAAGGCCACCGCCGTCAAGGAAGAGGCCCTGGAGAAGACCGCTCAGGCCACCGACCAGATCCGCGCCACGGCCCAGCAGGCCGCCCGGCTGGTCAAGGACAAGACGCCCGACCCCGTACTCGACCAGGCCTCCCAGGCCTCCGAGCGCTTCGCCCGGGCCACGGCACGCGCCGGCGAACTGGCTGCGGAGAACCTCCCCGAGCCGGTGCGCGACATGGCCGGCCGCGCCGCGGCATCCGCGCGCGCCAACCGCAAGCCGCTGCTCGTGGCCGGCGCGGTCCTGGTCGTCCTCCTGCTGGTGCGGCGCGGCCGCGAACGCCGATGAAGGCCTCGAAGGTCGCCTACAAGCCGGTCGGGCTCGCCCTGGGAGCCGTGAGCGGCCTGATCGCGAGCGCCGCGTTCAAACAGGCGTGGAAGGTCATCGAAGGTGACGGCGACGCCCCCAGCGCCACGGACGAGGACCGCTCCTGGCGGCAGATCCTGATCGCCGCCGCCGTCCAGGGCGCGATCTTCGCCGTCGTCAAGGCCGCCGTCGACCGCTCGGGCGCCGTGGCCACCCGGCGCGTGACGGGCACCTGGCCGGGGTGACCGCCGCGGACGGCGGCGGGCACTCCGCCGTCCGCGGCGGGAGCCGTGCCGGACAACACGGAAGATCGGCGGACCCACCGGTAAGGCCGTCGAATGGGGGTAGGCGCGAGACATGATCTCCAGCGAAATTCTTGCAGCCGAAGGTCAGGGAGCGCTCTTCCTCCTCCTGGCCGGTGTGGTCGTGGTCGTCGTGCTGATCGGCGCCTTCTGGTACGGCAGCCGACGGAGCCGGCGCCGCCGCGCCCCGGCCCGGCCGGCCGAACAGAATCCCGTGGCACGGGAGCGCGAGGACTCCTGGCGGACGCCGGACGACGACGTCGACCAAGGGCCCCGCGTGTGAGCCCCGCCTGGCCGCCACCGATCCAGGTGCGCGCAGGACACGGCCCGCCGCAGCAGCCCGCTCCGCGGGCCGCTTCCCACCCCCGGAGGTACGCGGTGCCCAGTACGATCCAGAACTCGGCCACCCTGCCCGGTGGACTGCTGGCCCTGCCCGGCGTCTACCAGCCGCAGGCGGACACCCGGCTCCTCGCCGACGCGCTCGCACGCGAGCACCTCCACCCCCGCACGGACGTCCTGGAGATCGGCACGGGCACCGGCGCCCTGGCCCTGCACGCCGCGTCCAGGGGAGCCCGGGTCACCGCGGTGGACGTCTCCTGGCCCGCGGTGGCCACGGCCCGCATCAACGCCTGGCGGCGCCGGCTGCCCCTGCGCGTCCTGCACGGCGATTTCGCGGCACGCACCGCGGGCCACCGCTTCGACCTCGTCGTCACCAACCCGCCGTACGTCCCCGCCCCCGGCGAACGGCTCCCGTCACGCGGCCCGGAGCGGGCCTGGGACGCGGGCCCCGACGGGCGCGGGGTCATCGACCGGATCTGCGCGGACGCCCCCGCCCTGCTGTGCCCGGGAGGCGTCCTCCTCATGGTGCACTCGGGAATGTGCGGGGCCGACCAGACCGTGGACCGGCTGACGGCGGCCGGCCTGGCCGCGGAGGTGACGGCCACGGCGACTGTGCCGTGGGGTCCCGTCCTGCGTTCACGACGGTCCTGGCTGGAGGAGCAGGGTCTGGCGGCCGAAGCCGAGGACCGGGAAGAGCTGGTGGTCATCCGTGCCCAGTACCTCTGACAGCACGCCGCCCCGGGCCCCCGCCGCCGCGGCGGCGCGGGCCCGCCGGGTGGCCGTCGACCCACAGGGCCCGGTCCTGGTCGAGGGCCCGGTCGAAATCGTCCTGGAAGACGGGACCGTCGCCCGGTCCGACCGCTTCATGGTCGCGGTGTGCACCTGCCGCCGCAGCCGGACCTACCCCTGGTGCGACACCAGCCACCGCCGCCGCGAACGAGCCGCCCCACCGCAGGACGTGAACCCGTGATGACCCCTCCCAGCCAGAGCACGACGGCGACCGCGGCCGGACCCCTCCTCGTCGAAGGGCGGGGCGAGCTGTCCGGAGCCGTGACGCGGGCCCTCAGGTCCGGCGGCCCCCCGGCACACGCCCCCACGGCCGTACGGGAAGCAGACCCCTGGGGGGAGGACCTCCAGCTCGCCCTGTACCTGCTGTACGAACTGCACTACCGCGGCTTCGACGGCGTGGCCGACGAACGGGAATGGGACCCGGACCTGCTGCGGCTGCGCCGAGCGCTGGAAGACCGCGTCCTGGACGCCCTGCGCACCGAACTGTCCGACGCCCCCCGGTCGGTCGACGACGCCTTCGCCCCGCTGCTCGTCGAGCCCGTCGACCTCTCCGGCAGCCTCAGCCACCACCTCGAAACCGCCGGCGAACTCTGGCAGCTGCGCGAGTACGCGGCCCTGCGTTCCCTCTACCACCTCAAGGAGGCCGACCCGCACGCCTGGGTCATCCCCCGGCTCACGGGCCGGGCCAAGGCCGCCATGGTCGCCATCGAGTACGACGAGTTCGGCGCCGGCCGCGCCGACCGCGTCCACGCCCGGCTCTTCGCGGACCTCATGACCGACCTCGAACTGGACCCGACGTACGGCCGCTACCTCGACCGGGCCCCGGCGCCGCTGCTCGCGACCGTGAACCTGATGTCCCTCTTCGGCCTGCACCGGGCGCTGCGCGGAGCACTCGTCGGCCACTTCGCCTGCGTCGAGGTCACCTCGTCGCCCGGCTCCCGCCGCCTCGCCAAGGCCATGCGGCGCTGCGGCGCGGGACCCGCCGCCGAACACTTCTACGCGGAACACGTCGAAGCCGACTCCGTCCACGAACAGGTCGTACGCCACGAGGTCATCGGCGGTCTCCTCGCCGACGAACCGGACCTCGAAGGGGACGTCGCGTTCGGCTGCGCGGCGACCGTACTGCTCGAAGACCGCCTCGCGGCCCACATCCGCGAAGCCTGGGACCAGGGCCGCAGCGCCCTGCGCCCGCTCTAGGCCGTCCCCTCCGGGGTGTCGTCCTGCCCCTGGGTGCCGGGAGCCCGGTACCGGACCCGCCCGGCCCGGTCCAGGGCGTCGAGGGTTTCGTCGACGGTCAGGAGCACGGTCGTCTCGAAGGAGCCGAGTGCGCCGCCCCCGGTGATCGCCAGTGCGACCGCGGCCATGGACACGTTGTCGGGGGCTTCCCACAGGCTGTAGCCGTCGTGGGTGCCGAAGGCGTACCAGAAGCCGTGGAGCTTCCCGCCGACGGACTCGATGTAGGTCCGCGCGGCCCGCGCGCGGTCCTCGGGGTGACCGATCAGCCTCGCCCAGGTCTCCGGGGTGTAGCTGAACTTCGACAGGTAGAGCGGCATCGTGTCTCTCCTTCGCCCGGCCGGGCGGCTGCCCGTGGCGGCACCGTTCCACCGTCGCCGGGGCGGCGCACGTGCGCACTTCGGGGGGCGGCCGCACCATGGCCGTGTACCGTGCCCCGCCCGCCGCGAAGGAGATGGACGACGGTGAATCCGGAAACCCCGCCCCCCGCGGCATCCTCCGTCCCCGTCAGCGAGGAGGGCCGCCGGCTCCTCCTCGTCCGGCACGCCAAGGCCGTGCCCAAGGGGCTGACGGCGGACTTCGACCGGCCCCTGAGCGACCGCGGCCGCAGGGACGCCCCCGCGGCGGGGCGGTGGCTCGCCGCGTCCGGCTTCACGGCCGATCTGGCGCTGTGCTCGCCGGCCCGGCGGACCCGGCAGACGTGGGAGCTGATCCTTCCCGCCCTGACGGACCCGCCCCCGACCGTGTACGACGACCGGCTCTACGACGCGACTCCGAGCGGGCTGGCGGACGTGCTGTCGGCCCGCGGCGGGCGACTCGGCAGCATCCTCCTCGTCGGTCACAACTCCGGCATCCACGAGCTGGCCTCGGCCCTGTGCGGCGACGGCCCGGCGGAACTCCTGGAGCGGCTCCGGGCGGGCCTCCCCACCTCGGGGGTCGTCGCCGTGGACCTTCCGGGAGGGTGGGACGGCCTGACCCCGCACCACGGCAGGCTGACGGCGTTCTGGTCCCCGGCCGACGCCTGAGGAGCCCGGCGGCCGCAGGCGTGCGCGACCGGGGGGCGGGTAGGCGCCGGACACCCCGACCGGTGGGACCACGGCGTCGCGCCCCCCGCCCGACCGGGGGCAGGAACGGTCTTCCAGGCAGGAGGGCACCACCATGTCCGCACAGTTTCCGTCCGCACCGCTACCGGAACCCGACCCGCGGCTCCGCGCCGCCGGACCCGGCCCGAGCACGGGAGTGCCGCCCGGCGAGACGCCGCCGGGTGAATCGAGCACCGGTTCCGGAGCCGGCCCGTACCGGCCGCTCACCCGCGGCTGGGGCAAGGGGCCCCTCGTGCTCATCTGCCTGCTCGCCCTGGCAGTCGCCCTCTTCTTCCTGGCCTATGCCGTCATGCTGAACATCTGAGCGGGACCTCTGAGCGGGACCTCTGAGCGGAATCCGTTCGGCTGCGGTACCAGGCCCTGCCGGGGCCGCTCAGGGCATCTCGTCCGGGTCGCAGCTGGCCCGGCGCAGCCCGATCGTCCGCAAGGCCCGCATCAGGGCTTCGGAGTCCCCCTCGCGCACCACGTGGACGGCTCCCTCGACGGCCAGTCCGGCCACCTCCCGGGGCACGCCCGCCCCGGGAGTCCGCAGCACCACCCCGCCCGGCGGGTCCAGGGCGCGCACCCCGTGGAACACGCGCAGGAGGTCCGGATCGGCCTCGATGCTGTCGACCCCGGCGGGCAGGGACAGGACGGTGATGTCGGGCAGGAGGACGCGGGCGTGCGCGAGGGCGACGGCGGCGTCATGGGCGTGCGACACGACCCTGAAGTGCGGATTGCGCTGGATGCCCGCACGCAGCAGCTCCAGCTGCCCGCCGTCGGGCACGCCCACCAGCAAAACCGTCATCACCCGCCCCATCCTGCTTTCCGCCGGGCCGCACGGCGACCCGGGGGCCGCTCAGCCCTCCACCCCGGAGCCGTGGCCGCGCCCCGGATGACGGCCCGGGCCGAGGGGAGAGCCGGCCAGCGGGGTGGGGGACAGGTCGGCGTCCCCTTCACCGCTCTCCAGCAGGGTGTCGGCGGCGCCCACGATCAGCGGGTCGGGCACACCGACCGCCGCGGGGTCCTTCCGGTCGTAGTCGATGCGCCCCAAGAGGCTCCGGATCGCCTCCAGCCGCCCCCGCCGCTTGTCGTTGTTCTTGACCACGGTCCACGGCGCGTGCGCGGTGTCGGTCGCCCGGAACATCTCGACCTTGGCGGTGGTGTACGCGTCCCACAGGTCCAGCGAGGCCAGGTCCGTCGGGGACAGCTTCCACTGCCGCACCGGATCGACCTGCCGGATCGCGAAGCGGGTGCGCTGCTCGGCGCGCGACACGGAGAACCAGAACTTCACCAGCAAGATGCCGTCGGCGACCAGCATGTCCTCGAAGGCGGGGCACTGCCGCAGGAACAGGTCGCACGCGGCCGGCGGGCAGAAACCCATGACCCGCTCGACGCCCGCCCGGTTGTACCAGGAGCGGTCGAAGAAGACGATCTCGCCTGCGGTCGGCAGATGGGCGACGTAGCGCTGGAAGTACCACTGCCCCGCCTCCCGCTCGGTCGGCTTGTCCAGGGCGACGATCCGGGCGCCGCGAGGGTTCAGCCGCTCGGTGAACCGCTGGATCGTGCCGCCCTTGCCGGCGGCGTCCCGGCCCTCGCAGACCACGACCAGCCGCGCCCCCGTCTCCCTCACCCAGCGCTGGAGCTTCAACAGTTCGATCTGCAGGATCCGCTTGGTCCGCTCGTACTCCCGCCTGCTCATCTTCCGCTCGTACGGATAGTTCTCCTGCCACGTCCGGATGGGGGCCCCGGCCGCGTCCAGCAGTACCGGCTGCTCCGGACGGTGGTCGTCCACGCGCAGCCCCGCCAGCAGGTCCTCGGCCTCGGGGCGCTTCGACTCTCGTTCGTTCACACCGGACCCCTACCCGCTCTACGCCATCCGATGAATCACGCCGCTTCCGGCGGTACCACCGCGGCCGTCCCGACCCGCCGACGGGCGCCGACAAGCAAATCTGTGCTGGCCGCAGTAGACATTCGCGGCTCGTGCGGCTACGGTTTTTCCGGTATCTGAGCGCGAGCGGGTCCCGCGGACACGAACGGCCGAGCCGCCCCGTACGCCTCAGCACACACCGTGCGCAGATCGAGTCGAAGTTCTTCGGGGCCCTGGTGCCAGGACGGCGCCAGGGCCCCTCCACGCGTTCCATGAGAGAGGTGCAGATGACGGCACACGACTCCTACGACCGTCTCGACGACGACGACTACCCCGCCTACACGATGGGCCGGGCAGCCGAGATGCTCGGCACCACCCAGGGCTTCCTGCGCGCCATCGGCGAAGCGCGCCTCATCACCCCACTGCGCTCGGCGGGCGGCCACCGCCGCTACTCCCGCTACCAGCTGCGCATCGCCGCCCGCGCCCGCGAGCTCGTCGACCAGGGCACCCCCGTCGAGGCCGCCTGCCGCATCATCATCCTCGAGGACCAGCTCGAAGAGGCCCAGCGCATCAACGCCGAATACCGTCGCGCGGCCGAAGCGGAGAACCCGACGGCCCCGGTCTGACACGGCCGGGATCCGCGGCGCTCCGCCCACGGCCGCGGCGCGGGCGGCTCCCCTGCCCGGTGCGGGGAGCCGTGGCGCCGACCCGGCGGAAGGGCCGGTGCGGCCGGGTGCGTGGCACCGGCCGGCCGTGCGCTACCTCAGGTGTGCAGGAGGCTGTTGCGGCCGTCGTGGCCGTCCGCTTCCTCCTCGTCGAGCCAGTGGCCCCCGTCGGCGAGGTAGCGGAACCCGTGGCGCTCGTTCACCGGCAGGGTGAGCGTGACCGCGCGGCTCCCGTCCGGGCGTACGGCCATCGGATGGGCGCCGGGCCGCCAGTCGTTGAAGTCGCCGACCACGCTGATCTCACCGGCCGGATGACCGGCGGGCAGGACGAACGTGATCTCGGTGCGCTTCTTGCGTCGGGTGCGCTCCAGCATGGGACGTCAGCTCCTCAGCTACGGGGGCAATGGCCTCGCCATTCCTGCCCGCCGCGACCGGAATGCCAGCGGGTCACTACGCCACCCGCGACGGATATCACCCGCACGGACGTAGCCACCGGGGTGCGGGACGCACCGGGCGAATCTCGTTGGTGGCGCCGGGTGCCTCCCGGTTAGCATCCGACGATGATCACGCCGGCGGACGAACCCTTCCACGACGCGGTGCGTCGAGCCGACGTCGGCTGGTTGTCCGGCCACGTCGACGCACAGTTCTGCCCGCCGGGCGTCTTCGGACTCCTCATCCGCCACGGAGATCCCCGCCTGCGGCACTTGGGGCTGCTCCTCCTGACCGAGCGCGTCACATCGGCGGGGGGAGACGCACGGGAGGCGGCCGAGCTCGCGGGACTGCTGCCCGAACGCCTGGAGGGGCCGCCGGAGACGCTGCTCGTCCTGGCGGAGCTCTACGAACGGCTCGGCCCCTACCTCCGGGGCCCGCGCCGACCGCCGTGGCGTACGGCCGAGCCGCCGGTACGGGTACGGATCGCCTGGCTCCGCGCCGAACTCCACAACGATCCGACGGTGATCCGGAAGGAACCCCGGGGCGAACTGCTGTACCACGCCGTGCGCGAGACGACCGCGGCCCGCACGCACCTGCCCGGGCAGCTCGTCCGTGAACTGGTGCACAGCGGTGACCCGGTCCTGCACGCCGCGGCGCTGCGGCTGGCCAGGGAGGGACTGCACGCCGGTCTGCTGGCGCCCGCACGGGTCCGCGACCACCTGATCGCCCTGCTCGGATCAGACGGCGAGGACGTCGTCGCCGCCGCACTGGCCGAACTCGCCGAGCCGTGGGCGGCGTTGGATCCCCTGCCGCCCGGACGCCTGACCCCCTTCCTCACGGCCGGCTCGGTGGTCACCCGCCCCGGGGCGGCGGACGCCGCCCTCACGGCCGCGGCCCGTCACGGGCACGGCAGCCCGCTGTGGCAGGTCATCGAAGACCCGGACCTGCCGCCGGCTCTGCGCCGACGCGCGATGGAACTGCTCGGTGACCTGGCACACCGGGGCGACATCGACGCGCTGACGGCCGTCGCCGCACGAGACCCGCTGCTGTTCGGCGGGCCGGCGGTGACGTGCCTGCGCGGCCTCCACCGGCGCGGCCACTTCCCCGACGCCCCCCACGTCCCGTCCCTCATCGGCCTGGCGCTGGCCGACCACACGATCGCGGCCGACGAGGTCGCGACGATCCTGTTCACCTGCCGCCGGGCGACGTTGCGCGTACTGGTGGACGCGGACGCCGACGATCCGGACTGGCCGCGGCGGCTCACACTGCTGGTCGCCCTGGCCCGACAGGGGGCGGGGGAGCTTCCGATCGGGGAGGCCGTCACCCGGATCCTCCCCTCGGCCCCCGCACCGGGGCCGTTCCTGCACGCGATCCGTGCGCTGCGCCACACGGACGCCGAAGACGCCGTGATCGCCCACCTGCCCTCGTCACCCGCCGCGGCCCTGGACGCACTGGAGGCCATCGGCGGCAACCGCACGGTGACGGCGCTGCGGGAGGGGCTCGGTCTCGCCGCGGAGGGGAGCGCGGGCGGGATCGCCCCGCACCTGGGCGCGGTGCGGCACCGCGCCCTCGAAGTGCTGTGGCACCTGACGCACGATCCCGCCGAGCGGCGTGCCCTCCTCAGCCGCCTCGACCCCGCGGACCTGCCCGCGCGCATCGCGGTGGACCTCGGCGGTCCGGACGAGGGAGAACTGGCCTTCCTGAGCTCCCACCTGGACCCGGACGAGCCCGTGGCGGCCCTGTGCAGACTGGCCGCCCACGCCGGTACCGGCACCCTGCCGGCCATCGTGGACCTGCTCATGCGCGTCGTCAGCGAACTGGCGGCGTCCCGGGAGCCCGGCGCGGTCGCCCCGCCACCCGGAGGCGGACAGCCCGCCGGGGCGCCCGTGGTACCCCAGGAGATCCTGGACGCCGTGCACGGCCTGGGCCGCCGGCTCCACGAGCGGGGACGCATCAGGCCGTCCTGCCTGCTCGACGCGGCGACCGCACACGAGGCCGGACACGCACTCGCCGCGACCATGGCACTGGACCTGCTGGACCGGCCCGGCCTGTCGAGCGCCGAGCAGGCGATCCTGCTCGAACTCCTGCTGCGGGCGCCCTACGAGCGCACCCGCGCGCGGGTGCACCACCTGCTGCGGCACCGCGACCGGCACGTGCGGGGGCACGTGATCGCATTGCTGGCCCGGGAAGCGACGGGGGACGACGCGCAGGCGTTGTCGGCGACCCTGATCGCGCTGACCGCCGCCCAGGACGTCCAGACCGTCCGCCAGGCACTCCTCGCCCTCGGACACGCCAGGGCCCGCTGGGCCGCCGGCGCCATCGCCGCACGTCTCGGCCACCCGAACATGAACGTCAAGAAGACCGCGGCCCGCGTGCTGGTCCGCGCGGGCACGCCCGCGGCGGTACCGGAACTGCTCCGATGGCTCGGACACCACGACAACCCGGGCCTGCGCGACACCCTGATCGAGGCGCTGCGCGCCGTCCTCGGCGACGCCTACCCGGCGACGGTGCTCGCCGCGGCCGAACGGAGCGAAGCCGGCCGCGCCCGCGAACTGCTGCTGGAAGGCCTCGACCGCACCCTGTCGGCGCGTTCGGTCCTCGCACTGGACGACCAGGCATCGCGGGTCGTACCGAGCCTGCTCGCCCTCGTCGCGACCGGCCGGGTCACGCTCGCCTCCGGGCGGCCCGAGGACCTGTCGGCGGCCATGGCCAAGCACGGGACCGGCATTCCCGCCGCGCCGCGGTCAGCGGTCGACGACGTGGCGCACCCCGACATCACGTCCCTCAGGACGGACGGCTGGAACCCGGCCGTCGCGCTCCGCATCGCAGACCGGCGCGAGCTGCCGCACCCCACCTGGCTGCACGGGTTGCGGCCGCTGCTGGCGGACTGGCTCCGCCTGGCCGCCTCCGCGCCGACGTTCCGGGACCGCGTACTGCGTCTCACCTTCCGGCTCTGCCCCGCACCGTGGAGGACCGGGGAAGTGACGGAATTCGCCCGGTACACCGGCGTCCTGCTCGACGGGCTCGCCGAGGCCTCCTCGGCGGAGGAACGGCGCGACCTGGTCGCGGTACTCGAAGCGGTCGCGCCGACCCTGTCCGCGACCGAGAAGCCGGCCCTCGCCGACGCGGTACGGGCGCTGCCCCCCGCACCCGCCGGAAGCCGGTCCACCCTGCCGCTGCTCCGCGCCCTCGACGCGGTGCCGGTCCGCGCCGACCTGGAGCGGGCACTGGCTTCGGCCGGGCTCGAGGCCAACCCCCGGCAGGCCGAAACGGCCGTGCTGCGGGACGCGTTCGCCGTCCCGGAGCCCGCTGCCGCCACCGTGCCGGTCACGGCCGCGGCATGGCGGGCCGCGCTGGACACCGCGGCGCGCACACCGGACTCCCTGGAGGAATTCCGCCGACTCGGCCTTCAGGACGACGGCGTCCCGGGTTCCCGGGACCGCCTGACCGCACTGATCGACCTCTACCCCTCCACCGGCTCCGGCGTCCGGGCCGCCCTCATCGACTGGATGACGGACCTCCAGCCCCTCGACGCACCACCCTGGACCCTCACCGAGACCGCCCGCACGCCCGCGCCACGACCGCGGACCGTGCACATCGACGACCTCGACCAGCCCCGCTCGACCGCACTGCGGGAACGACTGCTCGCCATGCTGCGGGAACCCGCCCCGGACCGGCGGCGCACCGCGGCCCTGGCGCTCTCGGCATGGCCCGAGCCCGCAGCCGGGCTTCCCGTCCTCCGCGCGTTCCTCCGGGGCGGCGTCGACATGCCCGTCTCCGCCGACCTGGCCCGCTCCCTGAGCGTCGCCGGCGAGAGGGAACTGCGCGCGGACGGCGTCCTGCACGACAGAGCGGCTCTCGCGGCGAGCCTGCTCGCCCCGTCCGAGCTGGAACCGTTCCTCCCGCTGCTGCTGGAATGGTGGCAGCACGACCCGCCGGCCGGCAGCTCGGCAGCCGGGCGGGCGTTGCTCCGGATGCCCGCCGACGTACTGGCGCGGCACCTCGGCGACCACCTCGACGCGGGCGCCTGGGGGTTCCTCGACCTGCTGCGCGGGCGCCCCCTGCTGCGCACCCCCGCGCTGACGCGGACCTGCCGGCGGCTGCGCGCCGAAGGGCGCGACGACCTCGCGGACGGGCTGCTGCTCGTCGAGGGTCCGCTGCGCCACCCGGACTCCGCACGGCAGGACGCCGCCGCACTGGCCGCGCTCCGCGGCCCCGCCCCCGCGTCGGCCGGCGCGGGGTCACGGCCGCCCACCCGGCAGGAGCTGTTGGACCTGGCCCGCACCGGCGACCCGGTGCGGATCCGCCGTGCGCTGACACGGCTGGCCGAGGGGCACCGTGGCCCGGACGCGGACCAGGACCCCGGACTGCGGGACCTGATCGGTGAGTTGCTGCACCACCCCAGGCCCAAGGTCCGCCTCCACGCCCACCGGACGTCGCGGGCCATGCTGGACCGGCAGACCTACCTGCACCACACGTCGATCCTGCTGCACGATCCCCAGCCCGACCTGGTGCGCACGGCGGTCCGGACCCTCTGCCACGCGACCTGGGCACCCGCGATCCCCGTCGTGACCGCGCTGCTGGAGCACCCCCATCCCGTCGTCCGCAAGACCGCGGCCGAGGGGCTCGTCACCGTGGGAGCGCCGGCGGTCCCCGCACTCAGACGTGCCGCCGACCACGTCCGCCCCGACAAACGGGCCCTCTACACCGACGTCCTCGCACAGATCACGACCGCCGAACCCCAGTAGCACCCCCGCGCCCCGGGATTCCGGCCGCCACCCGCGGAAGGAAGCGTCCATTCGGGTTCCGGTCCCGTGCGTCGGCCCCGGCCGGCCGACCGGAGACGGCCTGACGAGGACACTGGCTCCCGGACGAGGAAGGCGAGGTGGCCCGGGTGACGGACCCTACGAGGGGCGGGCCGGACGGCGGGAGCGCCGAGGCCGGTGGCTACCGGCAGGAACTGAAGCGGACGCTGGGCTCCTTCCAGGTGTTCGCGATCTCCTTCGCCTTCATCTCGGTGGCGGTCGGGATCTTCGCGACCTTCGACGAGGTGCTGCTGACCGCGGGCCCGGTCGGGATCTGGCTCTGGCTCGTCGCGGCGGCCGGACAGATCCTCGTGGCGCTGGTGGTCGCGCAGTTCGCCGCCCGCATCCCGCTGAGCGGCTCCTCGTACCAATGGGCCTCCCGGCTCGGCAGCCCCAAGGTCGGCTGGTGGTTCGGCTGGCTGACCTTCTGCTACCTGGCCGTCGCCGTGGTCGCCATGGACAACGCCCTGGCGAGCCAGGCGTTCATGCCGCTCGCCGGCATGGGCGCGGACGAGGGCACCGCACGCGTGATCACCCTGGTGGTGCTGGTCGTCCAGGCCCTGATCGCCATCGCCTCGACCCGGCTGGTCAGCTGGATCAACTCGGCGGCCGTCGGACTCGAAGTCGTGCTCGTCGTGGTCGTGGCGATCGCCCTCGTCGTCGCCGTCGTGGTCACGGGCGACGGTTCGGCCGCCAACCTCACCTCCCGGGGAACCACCGAAGGCTCCCGCGACTACTTCGCCGTCGGCGGCGGCCTGATGCTTGCGATGATCATGGGACTGGCCACGCTCGTCGGCTTCGACTCCGCCGCCAACCTCGCCGAGGAGGCGAAGGACCCCCACCGCAGCGTCCCGCGCGCCATCGTCGGATCGGTCGTGGCGGCCGGCGTCCTCGGGATGCTGTTCCTGATCACCCTCACCGTCGCGATCGAGGACATCCCCCGGATCACCCACGAGGCCTCGCCCGTGGCCGCGATCATGCACGACCGTCTCGGCACGGTCGCCGAGCACGTGCTGCTGGTCGCCATCACCTTCGCGTTCTTCGGCGCCGGCATCGTCGTGATGGTCTCCTGCTCCCGGCTCGTCTACGCCATGTCCCGGGACTCCCGCTTCCCCGCCCACCAGGTGATGCGCCGGGTCAGCCCCCGCACGCACACCCCCGTCCCGGCGACCCTGCTGATCCTCGCGCTCGGTGCCGTACTGATGGTCGCGCTGCCCGGCTCCGCCCTGCTGGAACTGATCACCGCGTCGACCATCCTCCCCGCACTCATCTACGGGGCCACGATCGTCCTCTACCTCACCGTCCGCGGACGACTCGGCCGCCAGAAGGGCGCGTTCGACCTCGGACGCTTCGAGTTGCCGGTGGCGCTCTGCGCCCTGGCCTGGACGCTCGTCGCCCTGTTCGTACTCGTGGCACCGGACGAGGCGTTGACCTCCGTCGTCATCGTGGCCGGACTGCTCGTCCTCGGCGCCCTGTTCTTCCTCGGTATGCTGACCTTCGACCGGCAGGCGCTGGAGTCCGAACCCGGCGGCGACCGGAACACCACCACCCGCTGACGCGGACCCGGAGCCGCTCAGGTGACCGGTTCGCCGATGCCCAGCAGGTTGCCCTCGCTGTCACGGAACCACGCGCCGCGTTCGCCCCGGGCGCCCTTGCCGGGGTAGTTCCCGTCGATCTCGGCGATCGAGTCCCTCGTCGTGAACCCGGGCAGGTCGACGTCCTCGAACACCACGCCCCGCTCCTTGAGCTCGCGGACCATGGTGGTGATGTCGTCGACCTCGAAGGCCATCTGCGTGAACGTGCCGGGTGACGCACCCGTCGAGCGGAACAGTGCGAACTCGGCACCCCCGCACCGGTACAGCAGGCCCCCGGGCCGCTCGTCGACGGGCTCCAGACCCAACCGCTCGGCGTAGAAACGCCGCGCCCGTTCGAGGTCCTGGGCGGGAAGCCTGGTCGCGACCCGCGCCGCCCGGGCCAGCAGGCCACCGTTCACGTTCATCCGCCCACTGTGCCGCGCGGACCGGCCGACAGGCCGGACGCGGGCGCGCGTCGCGGCGGGGACCGCACCGAAAGGAGCACGCCCGTCAGCGGAATAGGGTGACCCCATGTCTGTCATATTGAGCTCCAGAAGAACGGCTGCCGCACTGCGCACGTCGGCCCGGGTGTCCGCCGAGTTGCTGGTGGTCCTGGTGATGACGGCGGTGGCCCTCTGGGTTCTGGGCCGCATGTGGTCGGTCGTCTGGCCGGTCGTCGTCGCCCTGCTCCTCACCACCCTGACCTGGCCTCTGGCCGCGTTCCTGCGCCGCAAGGGGTGGCCGGCCGCGCTCGCCGCCTCCGTGGTCACCGTGCTCTTCGTCCTCGTGACGGCGGGCGTCGTGGCGCTCATCGCCGTGCCCGTCGCATCCCAGTCGGGCGAACTGGTCGACGGAGTGGGCGAAGGCGTCCAACGGCTTCGCGCGTGGGCGGCCGGGCCGCCGCTGAACATCGGCGACGACCAGATTGCCGGCGCCTTCGACGCGGCGACGGCCCGCCTGCAGAGCAGCCTCGGCAGCACGGTCTCCACCGTCGCCACGGGGGTGGGCACCATCTTCAACGGCCTGCTGACCGCGGTCCTGGCGCTCTTCCTGATGTTCTTCTTCCTCAAGGACGGCCCACGGTTCCTGCCGTGGCTCGCCCGCCAGCTTCCCGGGCGCCTCGCCACGGACGTCCCGGTCGTCGCCGCGCGCGGCTGGAAGACCCTGGCCTCGTTCGTCCGCTCCCAGGCGTTCGTCGGGCTGCTCGACGCCGTGTTCATCGGTCTCGGCCTGTGGATCGTCGGCGTTCCCCTGGTGCTGCCCCTGGCGGTGCTGACCTTCGTGTCCGCGTTCGTGCCGATCGTGGGGGCCCTCTTCGCCGGTCTCGTGGCGGTCCTCATCGCGTTGGTGTCGAACGGCCTCACGGACGCGCTGATCGTGCTGGCGATCATCGTCCTCGTGCAGCAACTCGAAGGCAACGTGTTCCAGCCCATGATCCAGAGCCGCGGACTCGGGCTCCACGCGGCGGTGGTCCTGCTGGCGGTGACGCTGGGCGGCAGCCTCGCCGGCGTCGTGGGCAGCCTGCTGGCGGTACCGGCGGCCGCGCTCATCGCCGTCGTCTGGAACTACCTGCGCGATCAACTCGGCGAAACACCACACGAGTCGACGGCCGACGAACCGCTGCCCGGTTCCCCCGCCCCGTCCTAGCCGGGCCGCACGACCCCCTCGGGCCCGGGGGCCGCAGCGGACGCCGTCAACGGCCGACGGACGCGGCCACGGGCTCCGGCCGGCCCTCGGTGACGGCGCACCGGAGGCTGTCCGCGGTCACCGGTGCTCCGTCCACGATGTTCCGGTCGTAGGTGACGGCCTTGACCGTGACGGGCTGCGCGCCGACGGACACGTCGAAGAAACTCCCGTGGCCGGGTACCGGCTGCGGGCGGGATCCGGGGAGAGCGGCCGCGAGGGTCGCCGCATCGTCCTCCCGTCCGACGGCGTACCGGATGACCGGGGGCCCGGCCGGGCGGACGGCCGGTGCCGACGCCGAGGTGTCGGTGACCGCGAACCCGTTCGCGCGCAACGCCGCGGCGACGGCGGCGTCGTCCACGCGGACGGCGATCGCCGCGGGGTTGGTCAGGGCCGGTGTCTCCGCGACGGGCTGGATGCGGGTGTCGCCCGTGATCGGACGGTCCGCGCCCAGAGCGTCCCACAGCGCCGCGGAGCGGGCCTCGTCCCATACGAGGGTGGACCCCACGCCGGGGACGCGGTGGTCGAACAGCCGGATCGGGACGGTCGCGAACTCGGTCCGCTCCGCCCGCAGCCGCCCGAGCGCCCAGCCGATCCGGACCAGGTCGTCCAGCCCCGTCCGTTCGTCGGTGCGGACGGACTTCAGCAGGGTGCGGACGGTCCGTGCCGTGCTCACCGGACCCGAAAGCGCGCCGTCGGCGGTCAGGCGCTCCAGCAGGTCGTTCACCATGCGCTGCTGGCGCCGGACCCGGCCGAGGTCCCCGGGCCGCAGATCGACGTGCCGGGCCCGGACGTAACGCAGCGTCGTGTTCCCGTCGGTGTGGTGCCGGCCGGGGCCGATGTCGAGCCCCGAGTTCTCGTCCTTGACCGGTCGGTCCGTGCACACGGTCGCGCCACCGAGGTTGTTGATCGTCTGCTCGAAGCCGACGAAACCGGTCTCCAGGTAGTGGTCGATGTGCAGACCGGTCGCCTTCTCGACCGTGGCCACCGCGAGCGGGCCGCCGCCGATCTTGTACGCGCCGTTGATCTTTCCCTTGCGGGCGGGGACGGTGCCGTCCGCGTACGCGACGTAGGAGTCGCGGGGAATGGAGACCACGCTCGCCCGCCTTTCGTCGGCGGAGAGGTGCACGAGCATCATCACGTCGGTGCAGTTGCACCCCTCGCCGCCCACATGCAGGCGGCGTTTCTCCGCGGCGGAGATGCCGGTGCGGCTGTCGACGCCGACCACGAGGATGTTCGTACCGCGACTGCCTCCGCCCGCGGGGCCGTGCCCGGCCGAAACGGCCTGCGAGCCCAGGTACGAGCCGGGGATAAGGGTGGCCAGCAGCGTGAGGGCAACGGTGAGTCGACGCAACGCACATCCTCAAATCCGGACGAATCATCTCCAATCGGAACTGTAGTGACCCATGTGCGCGGGGCCGGGCTGTACGCGCCGAGCCCGGCCCCCGCCTGCATCTGTCGGGTGCTCAGGTCTGGCACTGCTTCGTGACCGCGGGAGACCAGCCGCTCCAGGCGGCGCCGTCGGCTCGCGCGTGCACCCGGATCTCGACCTTCACGGGACCGCACACCCGGGTCGTGCTCCCCACTTCCACGGGTCCGACGGACTCGCCGGCCCGGACGTAGGTGCGACCGCTCCCCACCTTCTCCCAGTGGCCGCCGTCGACGACGCGGAAGAAGGCCTCGTAGGAGACGTTCAGCCCCTTGGTGCCGGTATTGCGCGCTTTGATGTGCGCCGTGATCTCTCGCGTGGGGAACCTGCCGGCAGACCCCCGCTGGGCGCTGATGCAGCCGTTGACGGCCACGCGGCCGGTCGACACGCTTCCGCCGCAGGCGACTGCCGCGGCATGAGCGTTCGCCGGGATCGTCATGACGGCCAGCGCGGCCGCGCCCAGGATCGTGCCGATATGCCTCAGGTGCACTGTTCCATCCTCGTTTCGTTCCGAATCCGCTGGACAGACCATGGCGCGCCTCGGGATGCGCTGGGTCAGGTCGCCTCCGTTTTCGCCCGAACGGATGCGGGCGGCCTCTCTCGCGGGGGTACGAGCAGTGACGTTCGGTGAGATTCGGGCGGCTCCGGGGTGAGCCGCCCCATAGGACCCACGTCACATACGACCTGGGGTAGTAGGCCCTGGAGGCCCCTGGCGCACCGCGAGGACGGGCTCCGACCTGCATGGATACGTTACGGCTCGGCGGCGGGCCGGGGGGCCTCGGCTGCGAGGGCGGGTAGTAAGCGGGCTCGTTGCCAGGGGGGTGGGGGGTCGGTAGAACTGGATGTGTCGCCGGGCGGCCCGGGTGTTTCACTCACCTGCCGCTGACGAACCCCTCTCCACCGCGTGAAGGGATCACGCATGCCTTCGGCATGCCGCGACCGCCCTTGTCCCCTGTGGAAGGTTTCCTTGTGCCGAACGCTGTCATCCGCCGCATCGCCGCTTCGAAGAAGACCCTCGCGGGTGCCGTCGTCGCCCTCGGCGTCGCCGGTTCGATGCTCGCCACGGTTCCCGCCCAGGCGGCTCCGACGAGCGCCAAGGCGATCGCCCAGCAGATGATCAAGGACCCGGCGCAGTTCGCGGCGTTCAACAACATCGTGTCCCGTGAGAGCGGCTGGAACCACACCGCCACGAACTCCTCCTCGGGCGCCTACGGCCTGGTCCAGGCCCTGCCGGCCTCGAAGATGTCCTCGGCCGGTTCCGACTGGAAGACCAACCCGGCCACCCAGATCAAGTGGGGCCTGGACTACATGAACTCCCGCTACGGCAGCCCCGTCGGCGCCTGGAACTTCTGGCAGACCCACCACTGGTACTAAGCCACCAGCGGACCCGAGAACACATCGCGAGACGCCCGGCCGGGACACCCCCGCCGGGCGTCTTCGCGTACTCGGGCGTTGGGTTCCGAACGGTGCGGGCGTCTTGACGCGGCCGTAGCGCTGCGCCTTGAATCAAGTAGTGAACAAAGGGGCCCGGACGGCCCGCTTCCGCGTTCATTCCCTGGCAGTGGATTGTCATGGGCATGTCTTCGCATGTCTCCCCACCCCTTCCCCGCTCCCTTCCCCCCACCCCCGAAGCGATGTGATCACCGTGCACCCCACCTGGCATCGACGCGCTCTCTTATGCGCCCTCGCCCTGGTCTGCTGGGGCGGTCTGGCCGCCCCGGCCACCGGCGCCGCCGAGCCCGCCCCCGCACCCCGGGCCGCCGCGGCGGCCGTGACCTTCTCCGACGACTTCGACGGACCGGCCGGAGCTGCCGTCGACCCCGGGAAATGGCAGATCGAGACCGGCGACAACGTCAACAACCACGAGCGGCAGTACTACACGGCGGGCAACCGCAACGCCGCCCTCGACGGGCAGGGCCACCTGGTCATCACCGCCCGCCGGGAAAACCCGGCCGGCTACACCTGCTGGTACGGCCGCTGCGAATACACCTCGGCCCGCCTGAACACGGCGGGACGCTTCACCCAGACGTACGGACACGTCGAGGCGAGGCTCAAGGTGCCGCGCGGCCAGGGCATGTGGCCCGCCTTCTGGATGCTCGGCAACGACATCGGCCAGGTCGGCTGGCCGGACTCCGGTGAGATCGACGTGATGGAGAACGTCGGCTTCGAACCGTCGACCGTGCACGGCACCCTCCACGGACCCGGCTACTCCGGCGCGGGAGGCATCGGGGCGGCGTACTCCCTCCCCGGCGGCCAGGCCTTCGCCGACGCGTTCCACACCTTCGCCGTCGACTGGGGCCCCGACTCGGTCACCTGGTCCGTCGACGGGGTCGTCTACCAGCGACGGACCCCCGCCGACCTGGGCGGGCGCAGCTGGGCCTTCAACAAGCCGTTCTTCCTGATCCTCAACCTCGCGGTCGGCGGATACTGGCCGGGCGACCCCGACGGGACCACGGCCTTCCCCCAGCAACTGGTGGTCGACCACGTCCGCGTCACCTCGTACGACGGCGGCCCCGGCGCCCGGACCGGCCAGATCAGCGGACTCGCCGGCAAGTGCGTCGACGTGAACGGCGCGAACCCCGCCAACGGCACCCCGGTCCAGCTCTACGACTGCA
Organism: Streptomyces sp. NPDC006512; assembly: GCF_040611935.1. NCBI lineage: Bacteria > Bacillati > Actinomycetota > Actinomycetes > Kitasatosporales > Streptomycetaceae > Streptomyces > Streptomyces sp. NPDC006512. The sequence goes on from NZ_JBEXPG010000014.1 coordinate 93,904, forward strand.
ACGGCACCGCCGCCCAGCGGTGGACCTTCGGCTCCGACGGGACCGTACGGGCCCTCGGCAAGTGCCTCGACGTCGCGAGCGGCGGCACCGCCGACGGATCGCCGGTCCAGCTCTACGACTGCAACGGCACCGGCGCCCAGCGCTGGGCGGTGTCCGGGGCCCGGGACGTCGTGAACCCGCAGGCGGACAAGTGTCTCGACGTCACCGGAGGCGGCTCCGCCAACGGGACCCGGCTGCAGCTGTGGACCTGCACCGGGGCCGCCGGGCAGAAGTGGACGGTCCCGGCCGGCTGACCGGGGTCAGAACTTCGGGTCAGGGGACTGGGCCGCGCACAGTTCCGCGGCCTCCTCCGCCGTCTCCACGGACGGCGGGGAACCGTCGAGCGGCTTCCGTGCGGTCTCCTTCATGCAGGCCACGGAGATGATGCCGACCAGGGCCGCGCCCATCGCGTAGTAGGCGGGCATCAGGTTCGAGCCGCTCCAGCTGATCAGCGCGGTGATCACCAGCGGGGTCGTCCCGCCGAAGACCGATGCCGACAGGTTGTAGCCGACGGACAGCGAGCCGTAGCGGACGTGCGTCGGGAAGAGCGCCGGCAGGGCGGCGGACATCGTGCCCAGCAGGCAGACGAGGGAGACGCCCAGCATGAGCATGCCGATGCTGACCGCCGGGATGGAGCCCTGGCGGATCAGCAGGAACGCGGGGAGGGAGAACACGAAGAAGCCCGCCATGCCGGACATCAGCAGCGGCTTGCGGCCGAAGCGGTCGGACAGCTTGCCGACCTGGCTGATGACGAGCATCAGGAGGAGCATCACGGCGAGCAGGACGAGAAGGCCGTGCGTTTCGCTGTATCCGAGCTCGTCCGACAGGTAGGTCGGCATGTACGACAGCAGCATGTAGTCGGTGATGTTGTACGCGCCGACCAGGCAGACGCAGAGGATCAGCGTCGGCCAGTACCCGCGGAAGATCTTCGCGAGGTCGCCCTTGGCGGTCGTCTCCACGCCGTCGGCGACCTCGCTGGCGCGGGCGCTGCCGCCCTCCAGCTTCTGGAAGGCCGGGGTCTCGTCGAGGCGCAGCCGCAGGTAGAGGCCCACCAGCCCGAGGGGTCCGGCGACGAGGAACGGGACGCGCCACCCCCACGTCTCCATCTGGGCGTCGTCGAGCACGGCGTACAGCGCGGTGACGAGCCCGGCCGCGCCGACGTATCCGGCCAGCGTGCCGAATTCGAGGAAGCTGCCGAAGTACCCACGGCGCTTGTCGGGCGCGTACTCGGCGATGAAGGTGGAGGCGCCGCCGTACTCCCCGCCCGTCGAGAAGCCCTGGAGCATGCGGAAGAGGATCAGCAGGGCCGGGGCCCACAGGCCGATCGTGCCGTGCGAGGGGATGAGGCCGATGGCGAACGTGCCGACCGCCATCAAGATCATGGTGAGGGCCAGGACCTTCTTGCGGCCGATGCGGTCGCCCATGGGGCCGAAGAACATGCCGCCGAGGGGACGTACCAGGAAGGCGACGGCGAAGGTCGCGAACGAGGACAGCAGCTGCGTGGTGTCGTTCCCCGTCGGGAAGAAGACGTGCCCGAGGGTGACGGCCAGGTAGGAGTAGATGCCGAAGTCGAACCACTCCATGGCGTTGCCGAGCGAGGCCGCCTTCACCGCACGCTTGACCGCCCGGTCGTCCGTGACGGTGATGTCCGTCCTGCGGAGTCTGGGGTTTCGGCGCTGCTTGATGGCGCGGAAGAGCCCGGGATGGCGCTTCACCGCTTCCGGATCGGCCGCCTGCGGGGGATGGGGGGCCGCCATGGCCGGTCCTTTCCTCGGGGGGTGTTCCAGCCCTCCCGCCTGCGCGATCATGGCGTTCGCAAACGGGCCGGACGCCCCGATGAGGCGCGGATCACACTCTGCGGCGCGTGCGCGCGGCCGGGCGGCCGGCCGCGGCGCCGGGCTGCCCGTGGGTTGACGCCGCGCGGCCCGGGCAGGGGAACCGTGTCGTGCGGCCGCACGTTCACCTGCCGGTCCCGTTCGGTGCGACGACCGCCGGGCCGGGCCCAGTAGTCTGCTGTATCCGCCGGGCGGGCCCATCCCGGACCGGCCGCAACGTCGAGGAGGAGGCCAGGTGAGAGCAGCGCGGGCGCTGGCGACGTTCGACGAGGTCGAGCTCGGTGACCACGTCTGCTGGCTCGTGCACCCGGCCAGGACGTCCGCGGGGGACGCGCGGGCCTACGTGGCCGACGGAGCCCTGTACGGGGACAAGATCGTCGTCGTCGGTTCCACCGGCGCCGCCTCCGGGCTCACGCGCGACGCCGTTCCCTCCGCCTCGGTGATCCTCGACTTCCCGAGTCCCGCGCAGCCCGATTTCCTGCTCGCCGCCGTGCGCCGCGAGGCCCGTACCGCGGCCCGCGAGGGCTACCGGTCGGTACGCGTCCTCGCCGAACGGATGCCCGCGACGGAGCCCGGAGCCGCCGAGGAACTCGTGGCCCAGGAGCTGCAGCTCGACGAGTTCGCCTCGGAGACCGGCGCCATCGTGGTCTGCGCCTTCCAGCCGGCGCAGTGGCGGGCGCCTACGCTGGAACACGTGGCATGCGTGCACCCCCACGAAATGGGCAGACGTGCTGAACGCCCGGCCTTCCGGATGTTCAGCACGGGCGCTGACAGCTGGAGCGTGGACGGAGTGATCGACTCGGAGTGCGCGGCGGCGTTCAACGGCGCCGTACGCGCGGCAGTGCGGCGGGCACCCAAGGTGACGCTGCGCTTCGACACCCTCGAGATGATCGACGCCGCCGGAATGCACGCCCTCGTCGACGCGGCCCGCCACGTCCCGGACCGCAGGATCGTCGTGGAGGGCGCCAACGAGACCGTACGCCTGTGCTGGGACCTCGCGGGCTACGCGGGCGCCGACATGCCGGTGGTGATGGGCGCATGACCGCCACCGTGCCCTCGAAGCCGTCCGGCCCGGACGAGGCCGCCTTCCGCCACGAGCTGTACCCCTACAGCGGGGACGCACAGTTCCTCTCCGGCACGCTGGGCTTCGTCCACGAAGCCCTCGACGACGGCGAAGCGGTGGTCATCGCCGTGCCCGCGGACAAGACCTCCCTCCTGCGCAGCGAGCTCGCCGACGAGCCCGCGGTCACCTTCGTCGACACGACGGCGGCGGGCGCCAACCCCGGCCGGCACATCGCCGCCTGGGCGGCCTGGATGAAGGAGCGGGGCGAAGGAGAGCGGCCGGTACGGGGCATCGGCGAAACGGACTGGCGTCACGTACGCAGCGCCGCGCACCTCTCCGAACTGCGCCATCACGAATGGCTCCTGAACCGGGCCTTCGCGCAGAGCCCCACGTGGTCGATGCTGTGCCCGTACGACGCCGCCGACGGGGACGAGGACGCCCTGCGGGCCCTGTCCCGCTGCCACCCGCTGATCCGCCGGGACGGCCGGTACCTGCCCAACGACGTGTACCTCGCCGTCGACGACTACCCCTTCGACGTCCTCGCCGATCCGTGCGATCCCTACCAGGAGCTGAGTTACACGCACGGTGACCTGTCCGCCATCCGCTCGAAGGTGTCCCAGTGCGCGGCCGACGCGGGCGTCCCGGAGGACCGGCTGCCCAAACTGGCCGTCGCCGTCACGGAGATCGCGACGAACAGCATCCGCCACGGTGGGGGCCGCGGCACCCTGCGCACCTGGGCCCAGCAGTCGACGTTCCTGTGCGAGTTCCGGGACGCGGGCCACATCACCGACCCGATGACGGGCCGGACCCGCCCCACCCCCGGGCAGGTCGGCGGCCGCGGCCTCTGGCTCGCCCACCAGCTGTGCGACCTGGTCGAAATCCGCTCCACCCGCGAACAGGGCACCACCATCCGCCTCCACATGGACACCCGGCCCTAGGCCGCCGGTCCAGGCCGGTCTAGGGCAGCCCGTGCAGCGTGGTCCGGCCGTCGGGGTCCGGCTGCTCGGGGACGGCACCGGCCGTGGTGAGGCCGAGGTACAGCGCGGCGAGTCCCGTGCTGAGGGCGCGGCGGCTGTCGGAAGTCATCGAGTCGAGGGCGTGGGAGAGCGTCTGCTCGCGGGTCTCGCGTATCCGCGCGAGGTGCGTCTCGCCGGCCGGGGTCAGCCGGAGGGTGAGTTCGCGGCCGCTGTGCGGGCAGGGGTGGCGTTTGAGGAAGCCGGTGGCCTCCAGGCGGTCGCACAGCCGGGTGACGGAAGGGGCGGCCGCGCCCAGGAGTTGCGACAGGGTGCGCATGCGGATGCCGGGCTGGCGGTCGACCAGGTACATCAGGCGTAGCTGCGACGCGGAGGCGGGGGCCGCGGCGCTGGCCTGACGCGCGTTCTCCCATATGACGTCCAGGAATTCGACGATGTCGCCGACGGACCGTGCCGCGTCGTGGCCGGTGCTGTGGGGCCGGGGGGCCGGTGCCGGCATCTGGTTTCCCTCCGCGCGAGCGGGTCACCCGGCGGCGCCGGTCAGACGTTGGTGTCCGGCCTGCTGGAGCGCACCGGTATGGGTTCATCCGAAGCGGCGGACCGTCTCTCCGCCGCGGACGAGCCGGACTTGCCCGCCGCGTCCGCCGCGGTGAGGTGCTCCAGCGTACCGGTGACCTCCAGGATCCGGTCCAGTCGTACGGGCCGGTCATCGAGGTGCAGGCGTACGCCGGCCGCGCCGGTGCGCCGTCGGATCATCAGCAGCGTGGACAGGCCGGACGAGTCGACGGCGGCGAGTTCCGCACAGTGCAGGTGCAGGTCGCGCAGGCGGGTCCGCTCGGCCAACACCCGGGTCACGGCGTCCAGGAGGACGTCCGCGCAGTGGTGGTCGAGGTCGCCGCGCAACTCCAGGCGCACGGTGTCGCCCGTGTCGATCTGGGTCAGGAGCAGGGAGCCGGAGGGTGTGCTGGTCATTCGGCGGCCCCGGCGGCGGTGAGAAGGGTACTGGTCAGGCGTGCGGCGCCCGCCCGCAGGATCGCGGCGGCGCGGGGGAAGTCCTTCAGTTCGGAACCGAGCAACTCCAGTGCCGGGAGCAGGCTCCGGGCGGGGACCCCGCGCGCGGTGAGGACGCCGGCGGTCCACTGGAGGAACTCGCAGAAGAGGTCTCCGTCGTCCGTGTAGAGGGCCGTGGAGAGGAACTCCAGGATGTGGGCCAGGTCTTCGGCCGTGTGCTCCCGCTGGAGTTCGCTGTAGTCGCGCATCGCGGGGAAGGCGGCCTCCAGCCCGGTGAAGACCATCCGAACGAGTTGCGGACGGCTGCGGGTGACGAGGGTGTACTCCTGGTCGGTCAGGTGAGGGAGGTCGTCGATGGCCTGGTGGTCTGGCTGGGGGCGCGTCAACGGGCCGCGGGCCAGGGCGTCGGCGGCACTGCGGGCGTCGGGGGCCCAGGCGTCGGCGCCCAGGAGTCGGGCGTAGCGTCCGTCGGCGCCGAAGGCGGCTCCGCCGACGAGCACGGGGGTACCGGCGGCCTGGCAGGCGGTGATCGTCGCGTGCGCGGTGGGCAGCCGGGTGGCGATCGAGCTGGAGAGCGCGACGACGTCCGGGCCCGTCCGGTGGATGTGCGTGACCAGGTGGGGCGTGGGGACCTGGGCGCCGAGGTAGTCGACGCGCCAGCCCCGCAGCCGCAGTACCTCGGCCAGGAGACGGGCCGGAAAGGCGTGCCATTCGCCGTCCACGCAGGCCACCGAGATCCGGCCCCGGGTGCGCGGCCCGCGCGCCGACGGGTGCTGCGCGACCACGGCGACGACCCGGTCGTTGATCGCCGTGGCGGCGTGCTCCTGGGCGACGCTGATGCGGTTGGCCGCCCACTCCGTCCCGACCCGGCCCTGGACCGGGGCGATCACGTCGAGCAGCATGCTCTCCGCGTGCAGTCCGTCGTCCAGCGCCTGCCGCACGGCCGCGGTCGCGGCGTGTTCGTCGCCGTGGAGGGCGGCCTCCCACAGCCGGTCCGTCAGGTGTTCGAGTGTCGGGGCGTTCGCCAGATCCGTGGTCATGCGGTGAACCTGCCCCGCGTGTGGCCGTTCACCGCGCTGAGGTGGTTCGTACGGGGGGCGGAGATGACGACGACGGCCATGTCGTCGTGGCGACCGGTCCCCACCCACTGCGAAGCCAGCATCTGCACCCGTTCCACGACGGCTTCGGCCGGCAGGCCCGCGCATTCCGCCAGCGCCCGGCGCAAGCGGTCCTCGCCGAACATGGAACCGCCGAGCGGCCCGCCGCGCGCCTCGGTGATCCCGTCCGTGTAGAGGACGCAGGTCTCGCCCGGCGCCAGCGTCACGAGCGCCGTTTCGGCGGTGACGGCGGGCAGCGCGCCGACCAGCGTTCCCCGGGTGGGGGCCTCCTCGACGCGGCCGTCGCAGCGCAGGATCAGCGGGGCGGGATGGCCGGCGCTGGTCAGCCGCAGCCGGACCGCGTTCTCCTCGCGCATCGCGGAGGCGAGCACCATGGTGGCGAACCGTGCGTTGTGGGTGTTCAGGAGCGAGGTGTTCAGCAGACTCAGCACCCGCTGGTGGTCGTCCGCCATCGGCAGCAGGGCGTGCAGCGTGTTGCGGATCTTCCCCGTCATCACGGCGGCTTCCAGCCCCTTGCCGCACACGTCACCGAGCACGACGAGGGAAGCCTCCCCCTCCACCGCCGCCGGATGGACGTCGTAGAAGTCGCCGCCGATCCGCTCGTGGTCCTGCGAGGGCCGGTAGCCGCCCGCGTACTCCACGCCGGAGACCTGGTGGAGCGCCGGAGGCAGCAGCTCCCGCATCAGGGTCTCGGTGATCGAGGCCTGCTCCGCGTACAGCCGGGCGGCGGACATCGCGGCGCCGGCGCGGGCCGCGAACAGCCGGGCGAAGACCTCCTCGCCCTCCGTGAACGCCTCGCTCCCGGTCCGGCGCAGCAGGACGAGGGCGCCGGCGGGTACGCCGTGTCCGGGCAGGGGAGTGATGACGATCGAGCCGACGTCCCCGAAGCCCTCCGGGATCAGCCACGCGGGAGCGGTGTCGGGGTCGATCCAGCGGGAGGGAACGGGCGGGAACCCCTGGAGCGCTTCCCCCAGCCCCGGCACCTGCTCGGGGTCGGCGCTCACGCCGGACACCGTCGGGGTTCCCCCGCGGAGGCAGGCCACCACGGGCAGCTCGCGCCCGCGGGAAGGGGCGATCACCAGCGCGGCGTCGGCGAGGTGCTCGGCGGCCATCTGCGCCGTGACGTCCATGCACCGGTCCAGATTGAGGGAGGAGAGCAGGAGGTTGGAGGCCCGGGTCAGGAAGGCGGTGCGTTCCCGCTCCATCCGCAGGGCTTCACGGGCCAGGCGGTGGTCGGTGTCGTCGACGAGCCACCACACCACCGTCCCGTCGTCACGTACCGTGGGGTGCGCCTCGTACGCACGGTCGCCCACCGGGCCCTGCGCCATCGAAGCCCGGTCGGCGCCGGGCCGCTGTGCGGGGACCCGCGACAGGCACTGCCCGTGCGCCGAGGAGAGCCAGGAGGGCACCGAACCCGCCATCGGCGAGCCGGGGCGGGCGTCGGGGAAGACCAGTCCGGCCGCCTCGTTGAGAAGTACCAGCACGGACTGTGCGTCCGCCACGAGGACGGGGTAGGGAGCATCACGCCACGGAACGTCTACCGGGGTGGGAAGGGAAGTTGCCCGGGTGGAATTCACCAAACGCCGAAGGCCCGCTGTGCGAACCCCTCACCTCATCGCCTAGAAAGGATCCTTGCCTTCCGGCAACCATCCTCCATCCGTCCCGCCCCCGCAAACCGAGTCCCCCTCACCGGGGCGTCCCGCACCGCATGCACACGGGAACGACACATCTCCTCCTTCGGATCCCCTTTCGCCAGAGGATTCGGAACGCCACGATCGAGGGTGCTGTGCCGCAACGTGGTCCGTGGTGTAGGAGGATGTCGGCGTGATCGGAGACGAACCGGTGGTCACCACGACCACGCTCGAAGGCATAACTGTCGTCCACCTGCGCGGGGACGTGGACGAGGACAGCGCACCCGCCCTCGCCCGGACCCTCGCCGAGGCCGCGGCCAGTGGTTCTCCGCGTACGGTCGTGGACCTCGCGCGGACACGCTTCGCGGACTCCTACGCCCTTCACGCCCTGCTCGACGCCCGGAAGATCCACGAGGCGGCGGGATCGGCGTTCGTCCTCGCCGGCCCGCTGCAGGCGTCGGTCCGCAGGCTGTTCGACGTCACCGGCACCGGATCCGCGTTCCGCATGACGGACAGCCTGGAGACCGCGATGACATGCTGACCACGACGTTCACCGTGCGGACGGGCGTGCGGCCGCATGCCCCGCACGACTCCGGGCAGGCGATGACGGTATGAACCCGCCCACGGCTGACGACACATGGGGATCCACGCGGGGGAGCGAGGGCCACCCCACGGCCGGCGCCACGCCGGCCACGGCCTCCGCGGCCCGCGACAGGGTCGCCGACCTGCTGCTGCGCGCGGGCATCGGGCTCGACGGCGTGACGGCCGCGGACGCGCTCCTGATCACCTCGGAGCTCGTCACCAACGCGATCCGCCACGGCGGCGGCATCACCGCCTTCCACGGCGACATCACGGACGACGTCCTGCACTTGTCCGTGAGCGACACCAACCCCCGGCACCCCGTCGCCCGTACGGGGACACCGGACCACCCGGGCGGCTACGGATGGCCCCTCATCCGGCAACTCGCCGAACACGTCGAGATCCACAGCCACCCCGACGGCAAGACCATCACCACCGCCCTGCGCCTCCTGTGACGACGGGGCGCCGCCCCTCGGGACGGGAGCGCGTATCGGTGGGATGACCGATGTGCCGGGAGACGGGCCCTGGCCATGATCTTCGGGAGATGTACGCGGGCGGCCGTAGGGGCCCCCGCATCCCGAAAGGACCTTCTGTGGACACGTATGCGGATCTGGTATTCCTCGGCGGGCGGGTGGTCACCGTCGACGCGCAGTTCTCCGTGGCCTCGGCCCTGGCGGTGACCGACGGGCTCATCAGTGCCGTCGGCGGACGGGACGACGTCGCGCCGCTCGTCGGACCCCGCACCCGCGTCATCGACCTGCGGGGGGCGACACTGCTTCCCGGAATCAACGATTCCCATCTGCACGGATGTGCCTTCGGCATGGCGACGCCCCCGCTCTCCCTCGAACTCGCCCACCCCGCCGTGTCCTCCCTCGCGGACGTGGCCGAGGCCGTACGGGAGGCCGTCGGGCGGGTTCCGGACGGGCAGTGGATCACGGGACACGGCTGGGACACCGGCTACCTCGCCGAGTGCGCCGCCGACCCGTCCCGGCTGCCCTCGCGGCGCGACATCGACGCGGTGAGCCCGGACCACCCCGTCGTCCTGTACTCCTTCTCCGGCCACGCCACCTGGGTCAACTCCAAGGCCCTGGAGCTCATCGGGGTCGACCGGCACACCGTCGCGCCGCCCGGCGGGGCCGTCGTCGTGGACGAGGAGGGAGAGCCGACCGGGCTGCTCCACGAGGGAGCCCAGGCCCTCGTCCAGAACGCCCTGCCCGCGCTCAGCCGCCAGGAGCGGACGGACGCGATCAGGTCGACCCTCGCCACCCTCGCCCGGCTCGGCGTGACCAGCTACACCGAGCCCGGTCTCGGCCCCGGCGGCGACGGCATCATGCGGGGAGCGCTCGGCGCGGAGACCCTCGACGTCTACCGCCGACTGCTCGCCGACGGCGAACTGACCGCCCGTGTCGGCGTCCTGCTCCTGCCCACCGGAATGGCGAGCACCGCCGAGGAGTTCACCCGCTCCCTCACCGCACTCGGCGAGCCCGGCGACGCCGATCCCCGCCGCCTCGCGATCCACGGCGTCAAGATCTTCGCCGACGGCATCGTCCCCAACAAGACGGCCTGGATGCACGAGCCGTACGTCGGCGGCGGCTGCGGCTCCCTGTCCGTCGGCGGTGAGACCGACACCGACCGGACCGCCGAGATCGACGCCATGATCCGGCAGGCCCACACCCGCGGCCATCAGCTGGGAGTCCACGTCACCGGAGACCGGGCCATCGACACCGTCGCGGACGCCTTCGCCACGGCCATCGCCGAACACCCGCGGTCCGACCCCCGCCACTACGTCATCCACGGCGACTTCCTCACCGCGCACAGCATGAAAGTGCTGGCCGCGCACGGCCTCGGCGTCAACATGAACCCCACCATCAAGTGGACCGTCGCCGACATGGAGGAGGAGTTCGTCGGCCCCGAACGGGCCGCCTACGCATGGCCCTACCGCGACGCCATCGACGCCGGCGTACGGGTCGCGAGCGGATCGGACGCCCCCGTCACGTACCCGGACTGGCGCCAGGGCGTCGCCACCATGGTGCTGCGCGAATCGAAGGCCGGAGGCCGGGTCAGCGGTCCCGAGCAGCGCATCGGTCTGGCCGAGGCGATCCGTACCTACACGATCGAGGCGGCCTGGCAGGACTTCGCCGACGACTGGAAGGGCTCCCTGGAGCCCGGCAAGGTCGCCGACCTCTGCGTGCTCGACGGGGACCTGCTCGCCGCCGACCCCCACGACATCCCGCGGATGCCCGTCGTCCTCACCGTCGTGGACGGGCAGGTCGTACACGACACCCTGCGCGATTGACGTATTCCAGACACATGATCATCATGGGGGCATGGCAGCGGAGCGGAGCACGGCGGACATCCTGGACGCGGCCGTACACGTCCGCGAGGCCGCCAGGAGCGCCACCAGCGGCGAGACCGGCGTCGACACGGTCCTGGCGGCGCTGTCCGAGGTGATGGAGTACGACCACGCCTCCCTGACCCGGTGGGACCCGCTGCGCCGCCGCCACACCACGCTGGCCGGGAGCTATCCGCAGGAGGCGACGGCCTACATCGAGACCCGCCTCCACGACGACCCCGTGTTCTCCGTACTCCGGAGCCCGGCCCGGGGCGGTCTCTGGATGAAGGACGTCCCCCGGCAGCTCCTGGCGGCGTCCCCGGGCTTCCAGGAGGTGCTGCGCCCCCTCGGCATCGAGGACGGCGTCGCCCAGTGCCTGTTCACCGCCGACGGCGGGTACGTGGGCATGCTGAACGTCAGCACCCGGCGGTCACGGCGCACACCCGATCCGGCGCGCGCCGTGGTCACCCTCCTCACCGAGGCCCTCGCCGCGACCGTCGCCCCCCGGGCGGTACCGCCGGCCGAGCGGGCCGCCGCCGAACCAGCCGTGGAAGCGCGGCGGCCCGGCGGGCTCTCGCCGCGCGAGCTCCAGGTGCTGTCCGAACTGACGACCGGCCGCACCAACCGGGAGATCGCCGGGCGGCTGTACATCACACCGCGCACCGTGGGGACCCACATCGAGCACATCCTCGCCAAGCTGGACGTTCCCAACCGCGCGGCGGCCGCAGCCCGGGCCGCCGCGTGGGGAATCGAACCGTCCCGCTGACGCGCGGCGGGATCAGACGGGGGTGTCCGGCAGGGTGGTGAAGCCGGGCGCGCAGGCGGTGGGCAGGTTCGACGGGGTGAAGGGGGCGTTTCTGTTGGTGGCGCAGGTGGCCTGGTGCAAGGTGCCGTCGCTGGCCAGCAGCGTGATGAACAGGTGGCCGGGGCTCTCCTCCGTGACCGCGACGGAGGTGTCGTAGACGCAGCGGGGGGCGCCGGGGACGAGTGCGAGGTTGATCCAGACGCCGGGGTTGCGGCTGTCGTTGAGGAACGCGTGCCCCTGCTCGTCCGTGGCGGAGCGGAACACCGTCTCGAAGAGCCCGGAAGCAACGAAGTCGACCACCGTGGAGCTGACGTCGCGGGAGGTGGTGCACTTGGTGCCCGTCGCCAGTTCGCTCGCCCCCGGCTCCGTGACCGGTGCGGGCCGCGCCGGGGCCGGCTTCGGCGCCTGTTTGACCGGCTGCTTCTTGGTGGGCTGCTTCTTGACCGGCTGCTTCTTGGCGGGTTGCTTCTTGGCGGGTTGCTTCTTCGCCGCCTGCTTGGCCGGGGCCTTGGGGTCGGGGCCCTGGTGTGCTGCCGCGGCGGGCGCCAGGAGCGTTCCGGCGAGTACCGCGCCGGAAACGGCCGCCACGCAGCGTGCCGCCCAAGTGAGGGTTGTCATGTGTGTGCTCCGTCGTCACCGAGGACCGGCCCGCGCTGGGCCGGCCCGTGCGTGCAGGGATGACGGACCCTCCCCGGTCCGGCGCGAGCACCGGCGCGTCGAATCGGTGCACACGAGGTGCTGAACGGGTCGGGTCCGCGGCTGTCTCGCAACCGTGGACGAACATCGCACGCATTTTCTGGCGGAGACCGGATGCCGGTCCGTCGGGTCACCCGTGCGGGGTGAGGCCGGGAACCGAATGGCGGCACGAGGAGACGGACACGGCCGCGAGCGGGGCGGCGAGCCACCGACACGTTTCCGGCGGGCGCCCCAGGGCAGGCGCCGGGGTAAAGCGAGGAAGGCGGTGGACCATGGGCCGGAAGGACCCGAACCCGCGCCCGGTGCTGCTCCCCGACGAGGGAGCCATGGTTGACGAACACGGCCGCCCGCCGGGAGCGCCGTCGCGGACCGGCCCGGGCGCCGGCCCGCCCGCCGACCCGGACCGCGTGGACCGCGCCCGCGCCGAGGGGGGACACGACGCAGCTGCGGGGGAGGATGCCGACCGCACCCCCGAGTCCGACCGCCCCCGCAAGGCCGGACGTGACGACGAACAGTGACGTCGACGACGGGTGACCCCGCTCTTCCTCGTCGCCGCACCTCTGGGGACACCCGGGCGGACGTCCCGCCCGCGTCGCGATGAGTCCGGGCTCCGCCGCCGGTCTACCCTGCAGACCCAGCGTCCCGGAGGAGCGGCAGATGACCGACACGACGACCCTCGACCTCGGACCGCAAGCCCGGATCGTGGCCCGCCTCGCGGAGGGCGTCCCGGACGCCCGGCTCGCCGACCCGACTCCCTGCCCCGCGTACGAGGTCAGAGACCTGCTGGGCCACCTCACCCACCTGGCGGTCGCGTTCCGCGACGCCGCCGGCAAGGACCTGGGCCCCACGACGGACACGGCCCCCGACTCGGCCGCTCCCCACCCCCTGCCCGCGGGCTGGCGCGAGGAGCTGCCCCGGGTCCTCGGTGAGCTGGCCGAAGCCTGGAACGATCCGGCCGCCTGGACCGGCATGACCCGCGCGGGCGGCATCGACCTGCCCGGCGACATCGCGGCCGCGGTGGCCGTCGACGAACTGGTCCTGCACGGATGGGACCTGGCGCGGGCAACCGGCCAGGAGTACGCGCCCGACCGGGCCGCGCTGGAAGCCTCGTACGCGTTCCTGCTGGAGGCCGCCGAGGACGAGGACCGGGGCGGGGGCATCTTCGGTCCCGTCGTGCCCGTACCGGACGACGCTCCGCTGCTGGACCGGGCGGTCGGGCTGAGCGGGCGCGATCCGGGCTGGACACCGCCGACGCCCGCCTGACCCGACGCCCGCCTGACCCTGGCTCGGGGAACGGCGCGGGACGGCGGGCCAGGGGGCGTCGGGCCAGGCGGGCGTCGGGTCGGTTGCCTCAGTTGCCGATGTCGTCGCTGAAACGGTCGGAGCAGTCCTGCTGCTCCTGCTGCGTCCGGGCGTCGTTCAGGCAGGACCGCAGGTTCCTGCCCTCGTCGGAGTTGAGGACGGACGCCCCGACGGCGATCAGGATTCCCGCGAGGACCACGGTGACGGCGCCGAGGGTGAGGCCGGTGATGGCCTTACCGCGACCACCGGCGCCGCTCCGGGTTCTGCGGAGGGCCGCCACGCCGAGACCGATGGCGACCAGGGCCAGCGGGATGCCCACGAACCACAGCCACAGCAGCAGCAGGGACGCGATACCGGTGACCAACGCGGCCACGGCCAGGCCGTTGCGTTGCTTCCCGGGGGCGTGCGTGGGGGCGTGCGCGGGGGCGGGGTGGGCGCCGGCGTCAGTGCCGGTGCTGTCCGGGGAGCGGTACACGTCGGACACGGGGTGGTCCCTTCACGGATCGGCTGATGGGCAACTCGGTTGCGGAGCAGTGGTGTTCCGCCCGTCTGCCACGCAGCGGCCACCGCAAACCCGGCAAGGCCCGTACACGGCAGCCGAACTCGCGAAATTCATTTCACGTATTGCTTGACGGGTGTGTGTCGAGCGGCGATGCTCTAGGGGCAGCAGCCGCACAGGCAGCGGCGTCCGGGGGGAGCCTCCGGTGACAAAGTCGAGTACCTCGGGGAGTTGCAATGAACGCCGTCACCACGCAGCCCGTCACCACGCAGTCCGTGACCGGTGCGGTCGAGACCGTGGCGGAGATCACCGCGGAGGCCACCACCGTGGAGTACGCCGAGCGGCTTCCGCGCGTCGCCGAGCCCCGCGAGGTCGCCCCCGCCGACGCCCGGGCCCTCTCCAAGACCTTCTTCGAGCGGCTCCGCACCCTGGACGAGGGCACCCCCGAGCGCCAGTACGTCCGCAACACGCTGATCGAGATGAACCTGTCCCTGGTCCACTTCGCGGTGCGGCGCTTCCGTAACCGCACCGACGGCACGGACATCGACGACATCATCCAGGTCGGCACCATCGGCCTGATCAAGGCCATCGACCGCTTCGACCCGGCCCTCGGCAACGAGTTCGTGACCCTGGCCCTCCCCTACATCACCGGGGAGATCAAGCGGCACTTCCGCGACACCACCTGGGCCGTCCGCGTCCCGCGACGCCTACAGGAACTCCGCATCGAACTGGCGCGGGGCAAGGAGGACCTCAGCACCGTCCTCGACCGCGCGCCGACGGTCCGTGAGCTCGCCGAGCACATGGGACTCAGTGACGAAGAGGTGATCGAGGGGCTGGTCGCCGCCAACGGCCACTCCAGCCAGTCCCTCGACAGCGACCAGGACGAATCCTCCGACACCGCTCCGCGCCCCCTGGCCGACGTGCTCGGGAGCGAGGACCCGGCCATGGAACTCTTCGAGGACATCCACAGCCTCGCCCCGCTGCTGGAGAAGCTCGAAGGGCGCGAGAAGCTGATCCTGCAGATGCGCTTCGGGCAGGAGATGACTCAGGCGCAGATCGGTGCCCGTCTGGGGATCTCCCAGATGCAGATCTCCCGGCTCCTCACCCGAACCCTCACCCGTCTCCGCGAGGGCATGCTCGCCGACTGACCCCGGCTGACCCCGGCCCCGCCGACCTCCCCGTGTTCCCGAGAGCCGCCGCGCAAGCGCATGGACCGGCCGGGACCGGTCAGGAGGGTGGAGGACGACGACGTGCACACAGTGGATGGAGGTACGACGATGAACTGGCGCGACGAAGCCGCCTGTCGATGGGAAGACCCCGACCTGTTCTTCCCGGTGGGCTCCAGCGGCCCGGCCCTGTTGCAGGTCGAGGAGGCCAAGGCGGTCTGCCACCGCTGCCCCGTCATGGCGGAGTGCCTTCGGTGGGCGCTCGAAGGGGGCCAGGACCTCGGCGTCTGCGGAGGCATGAGCGAAGAGGAACGACGGACCGTCAGGCGGCGCGAGGCCCGGGCCCGCGCCCGGGACACGCGCTGACCCGCGCCTCGCGCGGCTCTTCAGGACCGGTGATCGGAGTCCCGGTCCGACGGGTCGGTCAGTGAGACGGACGCGGTGATGCTCTTGCCGACGGTCTCCCGCTGGATGCGGAAGCTCTGGGCGGTGGCCATGACGATCTCCAGCCCGTGCCTGCCGACGCGGTAGGGGTCGGGCGGCGAGATCGACGGCAGGGAGGGATTGCTGTCCCACACGCTCACCTCGACGAGGCCGTCCCGGAGTTCGAGGCTGAGCAGGTAGGGGCCGGGGGCGTACTTGCGGGTGTTCGTCACCAGCTCGCTGACCACCAGCTCGACCAGGTCCGTGGCGGTTTCGGACACGGTGAGCCCGTGCGTGTGCCGCAGGTCGGCCAGGAACGACCGGGCCTGGTCACGGGCCTGGCCGATGGTCTCGGTGCCCTCGAACGCCGCGGAGACCGATACCGGGCGGCCCGCCCGCATCCGCTGGTACTCGCCCTCCGCTGCCTGGTTCATGTGGTCCGCCTTGCCTGCCGGGCGACTGCCCTGGGTGCCTGTGTCCCAACACCCTACGGAACCGGGCCGACAATCCCACCGTCCGAGTTCTTTCCGGGACCTCTTCTTCCGGGACCTCGTCGTCCCGGGGCCGCCCCCGGACGGGTCAGCGGTCCAAGAGCTCTTCGAGGAGTCCGTCGGCATCGAAGGTCTCGGACCCCGGCGCGGTGACGGCGTACGTCGCCTCCAGGAATCCGGTGACCGCCCGGACTCCGGCGAGGAGGACCGCGCCCCGCCCGTCAGGGAAGTCGCGCAGCCCGATGCGGAGGGCCTCGCCGCCATCCGTCCACTGCGGCCGGAAGGTGACCTCCCCCTCGCCCACCGGGCGGTGGAGGCCCTCGGCCAGCATCTGACGGTCGAAGCACCAGGACGGCAGTGCGGTGTCCTCGGCGAGGAATTCCACCCGCACCGCGTACGGGTCGACGCGGGCGTAGGAGAAGCGGGCGACGAGCGGAACGTCGCTCCCGAAGGCCGGCTGGAGACGGACAGCGACCAGGGCGGACACACACGACAGCAAACGGGCCTCCAGGGACGGGCTGCTCAGCCGCTGCTCGTGTGCCCCCGCCGCGGCGGAGCACGCTGCCCCATCCGGATGAATCACGCGGCCCGCACGGTGGCGCGAACGCCCCGCAGACCTCGGCCGAGTGTCGCGATCGACGGGCCGCCGGCCCGGGCAGGAGAATAGAATCGGCTCTCATGTCGAAGCCTGACGAACTGCTCGTGGACGTCGCCGCACTGGTGGAGTCCGGGCAAAGCAATCAGATGTCCCTGACCGTGGTCACCGGCGGTGCCGTCATCACCGGTCGCCTGGCTCCCGAAGCCGTGTGGCGGCAACGGGTGTCGGAGGTCCTCACGGATTCCGCCCGGCTGAGCGAGTTCTCCGCCATCTTCACCTCGACGGCACGCAAGGAGGGACCGCCCACGCACCTGCACTTCCACGTGGCGCGGATCCTTCAGGGAACCGTGGGGATCCCGGAGACCGGCGGGATGTACCGGGTCGCGATCGAGGGCGTCAGTGCCTGGACCATGGGCGACTTCAGCTACTCCGACTGACCCCTCACGACGGCCGGACCCGCCGGCACCGCGGTGCCGACGGGTCCGGACGGGGCTCGAGCGCCGACACCCGCCCGCCCGAACGTACGTAAGGACCCTTGCATGCGGACCGTCACCCTGAACAACGGCGTCGAGATGCCCGTCCTCGGCTTCGGCGTCTACCAGATCCCGCCCGAGCAGACCGAGCGGGCCGTCGGCGACGCCCTCGCCGCCGGATACCGCTCGCTCGACACCGCGGCCGCGTACGGCAACGAGGAGGCCGTGGGCCGGGCGATCAGGGCCAGCGGCATTCCGCGCGAGGAGCTGTTCGTCACCACCAAGCTGTGGGTCTCCGACACCGGCGAGGACAGGACCCGGCGCGCGTTCGAGACCTCCCTGCGCAAGCTCGGCCTCGACCACCTCGACCTGTACCTGATCCACCAGCCCTACGGTGACGTGTACGGATCCTGGCGCGCCATGGAAGCCCTGCACCGGCAGGGCCTCACCCGGGCCATCGGCGTCTCGAACTTCCACGGCGACCGGCTCGTGGACCTGATCGACCACAACGAGGTCACCCCGGCGGTCAACCAGGTCGAGACCCACCCCTTCCACCAGCGCACCGCCGATCAGGAGCTCATGCGCGGGCGCGGCGTGCAGATCGAGTCGTGGGGTCCCTTCGCCGAGGGCCGCAACGGCCTCTTCACCCACCCGGAGCTCGGCAAGATCGCCGCCGCGCACGGCAAGTCGGTGGCGCAGGTCGTACTGCGCTGGCTCGTTCAGCGGGACGTCGTCGTGATTCCGAAGTCGGTCCGGGCCGAGCGCATGGCGGAGAACCTCGACGTCTTCGACTTCGAGCTCACCGCCGACCAGATGACCGCCATCGCCACCCTGGACACCGGGGCGTCCGTGTTCTTCGACCACCGCGACCCGGCCATGGTCAGCCGCCTCGGCAACGCCACCCTCGACAGCTGATCCGCGCCGTCGGCCGGCTGCCGTCAGCGGGGGCCGTCCGGCGGCCGGTGGTGGCCGTCGAGGGGGACGGCCAGTCGGTCGGCCACGGCGGTGAGGGTCGCGCCCAGGGGCAGGGCGACCCGGGTGACGGCCTCGTGATCGCCGCGGGTCGGGTCCCGGTTGACGATCAGCACGGGCTTGCCGGTCCGGGCTGCCTGACGGACGAACCGGAGCCCGGACATCACCGTCAGGGAAGACCCCAGGACCAGCAGTGAGGTCGCCCGGCCCACCAGTTCGCGGCAGTGCGCGACCCGCTGCGGGGGAACGGCCTCGCCGAAGAACACCACGTCCGGTTTGAGGACGCCGCCGCACTCCGAGCAGGGCACGACGCGGAAGTCACCGACCTGGTCGTCGGTGAGGTCGGCGTCACCGTCGGGGTTCAGTCCGGCGGCCACCGGCCGGAAGCCTGCATTGGCCTCTTCGAGCCGCCGGGCGAGTTCACGGCGCGGGCTGGAAGCGCCGCAGGACAGACACACGACCCGGGCCAGGCTTCCGTGCAGTTCCACCACGCCCTCGCTCCCGGCGGCCTGGTGCAGGCCGTCGACGTTCTGGGTGATCACACCCGAGAGCAGGCCGTGCCGCCCGAACGCCGCCACGGCCCGGTGCCCGGTGTTGGGCCGGGCGCGGCCGAAGGTCCGCCAGCCGAGGTGACTGCGCGCCCAGTACCGGCGACGGGCCCGGGCGTCGGCGGTGAATTCCTGGTAGGTCATCGGGGTGTGCCGGCTCAGGCTGCCGCCCTTCCCCCGGTAGTCGGGGATGCCCGACTCCGTGGAGAGGCCCGCGCCGCTGAGCACCAGCACTCCTCCGGCCCGCAGCGCGTCGGCGACCGGCTCCGGATCCGTGCTGCCGGGCCGCAGGTCCTCGGTGGGCGTCCAGCTCAAGGTGGGGCGCATGCGCATGCCGCCAGCGTACGGAACGGCCGGGGCACCGGCGCAAGACCCCGCAACCCGGGCGGGCCGTGCCGAGCCGGTCCGCACCGGTGCCGCGCGGTGGATCCGACCCCGTGGTCGCGCCCCTGCGGTCAGGCGACGGGCTGCTTGATCACGAGGGAGATGATGGCCTCGTAGAGTCCCTCTCCGGGGTCGCCGGGCCGGGTCTGGGTGATCTCCAGCGGCAGGACCACCGACGCACCCGGGACGATGGAGTCCGCGAAGAGCTCGGCCGCGCTGAAGACCACCGCGGCGAGGGACAGCGCTCGGCCGCCCAGTTCCACGCCGAGCGGCAGGGCCTTGGAGGCGCCTCCGAGGGTGCGCAGCAAGGACGGCTCGTGGGCCAGCCGTACCGCGACGTCCCTGGAGGTGTCGGAGGCGAGGAGGCGGACGTGTTCCACGTGGGGACGCAGCCCCGAACCGGCCTGGAGCGTTACCTCGGTCACCTCCGGCAGCGGTTCCGCGCCGGGCCGTACCAGCGACAGGTCTCCACCGGACTCGGTGCGGATCTTGATGTGTGCTTCGCTCACGGCCGTCCCCCGAACCCGAAGGCGGGGGAACCGGTGACCGCGCGGGCCGCATGACCGGCGGGTGGGACGAACGTGATCTCGGTGCGCTTCTCGCGCCGGGTCCGCTCCAGCATGGGGCGTCAGCTCCTCGTCTCCAGGGGGCACGGGCCTCGCCATTCCTGCCCGCCGCGACGGCGGCGCAGCGGACGACTACGCCACTCGCGACGGCTACCACCCGCACGGACGTACCCGCCCGCCGCCGGGCCGGCCCGACTACGCGGTGTCGCGCCCCGGGCGGCCGCCGTCGTCCCCGGGCCGGGCCCGCTTCCCGCCGGGCCGGGGAGGCAGGTCCAGCATGGCGAGGAGCGAGGCCAGGTCGCCGGGGCCGGTGGTACGGGACGCGACCGCTTCGCGGGCCCGCTCGCGGGCGTCGGCGGTGCCGGGGCGGGTGTCCCGGCACCGCGGCCGGCCCGCGGTACCCGCTCCGTACCCGCCCTCCCGGCCGGAGCACGACTGCTGCTCGGCGGCGCCCGCGCAGCTCGCCGCGGCGCCGGAGGCACCTCGGCGCCGGGCACCGCGTCTCCGCACGGCGGCCAGGGTCTCCGTGAGGAGCCGCGGGCCGAGCGCGGCGGGCCGCGGCGGCGGGCCGGCGGACGGTCGTCGGTCGGTACGTCGGGGGTCTGTCATGGCGCCCGCCGTCAGTGGGAGCCGGTGAGGGCGGCGGTCATCGTCCTGGCGCGGCGGGCCGTCTTCGCCGCGACCGCCTCCGCGGGCCGGCGGACGGCCCGTACCGGGTGCCGGCGGTCGAACGCGTGCCGGGAGCGGTAGGCGAACGAGGGCCTGCCGTGGGTGTCCGCGGCGGCGATGAGGAGCCCTCCCACCGCGGAGAGGTCGGTCAGGAGGCGAGCGCGCTGCCGTGAGCGCTCATCCGGGTCCTCCACGGTCCAGAAGGCGTGTGCGGCCAGGGAGGCCGGCACCACCGTGGCGGCGAGGGTCAGGGCGGCGAGGCGCGGGGCGCGTCCCGTCGCGAGCAGCAGACCCGCGGCGGCCTGGACCGTGGCGTTGACGCGTACCAGTTGCCGCGGATCCCCGGCGAGGGCCGGGACGCGCCCGGCGGCGGCACGCAGGACGGGCCCGGCGGCCTCCGCGACGGCCTCGGGGCGGCGCAGGGTGCGCAGTCCGCCGGTGACGAACGGGGCGGCGAGCAGGGGGCGGGCGAGCTTTCGTAGGACAGCCATGTTCCGCTGCTGCCCAGAGCCGGCCCGTCCATCCGGTCCGGACCGGCACGTCTGCCCGAGGAGGTCCGCGGGGGGCCGGGTGTTCGGCGTCACTCGCGACGGGGTGCGGTGGAACGCGAGGAAGGCCGTACGGTCTCTGGGGGGCGGGGTCCGTGCCCCGGAGACGGGAGGCAGCATGGAGACGCCGCAGGTGAAGGTCTGCTCCGGGGCGGACGGCACGGTCGTGGTCGTCTGCTGCGGGGAGTTCGACCTGGACACGTCCGGTGTGCTGGCGGCCGCCTGCGCCCGGGAGGGGGCCGGGGCCGCGCTCGTGGTCGTCGACGTCGCGCGGGTGACCTTCGCCGACTCGGCCTTCCTCAACGTCCTGATCCGGCTGCGCAACTCCCGTCCGCTGGCGCTGGCGGGCCCGCTGCCGAACCAGCTGCGCCGGCTGCTGGAGATGACGGGAGCGCTGGCCCTGTTCGAGATCCGCGACGGCACGGGCCGGACCGGCTGACGGGGCCGCCGGCCCCGCTCCGGACCACGGAACACCGCCCCACCCGTCGCCGGGCCGGGGGAGGCCGGTGCACGGACGATCCCGCCGCCCGCCCGTGCGCTCCGTCGCGGCCGGGAGGGGAGAGGTCGTGGTTTAGCCTTTCCGAGGGATGCTCGACGCGTCGAGTACGGCCTGGTCAGACGGAGATGGGGCAGGAATGGTCAAGCCGGCGGATGCGGCGACGAACACAAGGGCTTCGGGGGCGGTGGGCGAGCAGCAGCTCCGCCAGCTCCTGGCCGGACTGACGTCCGTGCGCGATGGTGACTTCGGCACCCGCTTGCCCGACGAGGTCGACGGGCTGCTGGGGGAGATCGCCACCGTCTTCAACGGCATGGTCGACCAGCTCTCGCTGTTCACCTCGGAAGTGACCCGCGTCGCCCGGGAGGTCGGCACCGAGGGAACCCTGGGCGGTCAGGCCGTCGTACCGGGCGTGTCCGGGACGTGGGCCGACCTGACGGACTCCGTCAACGCCATGGCCGGCAACCTCACCACCCAGGTCCGGGACATCGCCCAGGTCGCCACCGCCGTCGCGCGCGGAGACCTGTCGCAGAAGATCGACGTGGCGGCCCGGGGCGAGATCCTGGAGCTGAAGGACACCGTCAACACGATGGTCGACCAGCTGTCCTCCTTCGCTGACGAAGTCACCCGCGTGGCACGCGAGGTCGGCAGCGAAGGACGGCTCGGCGGCCAGGCAGAGGTGCCCGGCGTGGCCGGCGTGTGGCGTGACCTGACCGACTCGGTGAACTTCATGGCCGGCAATCTGACCGACCAGGTCCGCAACATCGCGCAGGTGACCACCGCGGTCGCCAAGGGCGACCTGTCGCAGAAGATCGCCGTGGACGCCCGGGGCGAGATCCTGGAGCTGAAGAACACCATCAACACGATGGTCGACCAGCTTTCCGCGTTCGCCGACGAGGTCACGCGCATGGCCCGCGAGGTGGGTACGGACGGCCGGCTGGGCGGGCAGGCGGACGTCAAGGGGGTCTCCGGCACCTGGCGTGACCTGACCGACTCGGTGAACTTCATGGCCGGGAACCTCACCGCGCAGGTCCGTTCGATCGCGGAGGTCGCGACCGCGGTGGCGCAGGGCGACCTGTCGCAGAAGATCCGGGTCGACGCCCGGGGCGAGATCCTGGAACTGAAGACCACCATCAACACGATGGTCGACCAGCTCTCCGCGTTCGCCGACGAGGTCACGCGCGTCGCCCGCGAGGTGGGTACGGACGGCCGGCTGGGCGGGCAGGCGGACGTCAAGGGGGTCTCCGGCACCTGGCGTGACCTGACCGACTCGGTGAACTTCATGGCCGACAACCTCACCGCGCAGGTCCGTTCCATCGCGGAGGTGACCACCGCGGTGGCGCAGGGCGACCTGTCGCAGAAGATCCGCGTCGACGCCCGGGGCGAGATCCTGGAGCTGAAGGAGACCATCAACACGATGGTCGACCAGCTCTCCGCGTTCGCCGACGAGGTCACGCGCGTCGCCCGCGAGGTCGGTACCGAGGGCAACCTCGGGGGTCAGGCCACCGTCCGCGGGGTGTCCGGTACCTGGAAGGACCTGACGGACAACGTCAACGTGATGGCGTCCAACCTGACCGGACAGGTGCGCTCCATCGCCCAGGTGGCCACGGCCGTGGCCCGCGGTGACCTCTCGCAGAAGATCACGGTCGAGGCCAAGGGCGAGGTCGCGGCGCTGGCCGGCGTCATCAACACGATGGTCGACACCCTGTCCGCGTTCGCGGACGAGGTCACGCGCGTCGCGAGGGAGGTCGGTACCGAGGGCCGGCTCGGCGGCCAGGCCCGCGTCCCGAACGTCGCCGGGACCTGGAAGGACCTCACCGACAACGTCAACTCCATGGCGAACAACCTCACCGGTCAGGTCCGCAACATCGCCCTCGTCACCACGGCGGTCGCCAACGGCGACCTGTCGAAGAAGATCGACGTCGACGCCCGGGGCGAGATCCTGGAGCTGAAGACGACCATCAACACGATGGTCGACCAGCTGTCCTCCTTCGCCGCCGAGGTCACGCGCGTGGCCCGCGAGGTCGGCAGCGAGGGCCGCCTCGGCGGCCAGGCCGAGGTCGAAGGCGTCTCCGGTACCTGGAAGCGGCTGACCGAGAACGTCAACGAACTCGCCGGCAACCTGACCCGGCAGGTTCGCGCGATCGCCGAAGTGGCCAGCGCGGTCGCCGAGGGCGACCTCACCCGCTCGATCACCGTGGACGCCTCCGGCGAGGTCGCCGAGCTCAAGGACAACATCAACTCCATGGTCGGCTCGCTCCGCGAGACGACCCGCGCCAATCAGGTACAGGACTGGCTCAAGTCGAACCTGGCGCAGATCTCCGGCCTGATGCAGGGCCACCGCGACCTGGCGGTCGTCGCCGAACTCGTCATGGACGAACTGACCCCCCTGGTCGAAGCCAGCTACGGAGCCTTCTACCTCGCCGAGGAAACCGACGGGGAGACCTGGCTCACCCTGATCGGGTCCTTCGGCCGGCCCGCCGGCAGCCCGGCCGCCCGGCGGGTGCGCAGCGGCGAGACCCTGGTGGGCCAGGCGGCCCGCAGCCGGCGCATCCTCAGCACCGAGAACGTACCGCCCGGTTACCTGATCTCGTCCGGGCTGGGCGGCGCGGCTCCGGCCAACCTGATCGTCCTGCCCATCCTCGTCGAGGACCAGGTCCTCGGCGTGATCGAACTCGCCTCCTTCACGTCGTTCACGCCCGTGCACCGCGACTTCCTCGGCCGCCTGATGGAGACGGTCGGCGTCAACGTCAGCACCATCGTCGCCAACGCCCGCACCGACGAACTCCTCGGCGAGTCCCAGCGCCTCACCGGCGAGTTGCAGGCCCGCTCGGAACAGCTGCAGGTCCAGCAGGACGAGCTCCAGCGGTCCAACGCCGAACTGGAGGAGAAGGCCGCCCTCCTCGCCACGCAGAACCGGGACATCGAAACGAAGAACCTGGAGATCGAGCAGGCGCGCCAGGAACTGGAGGACCGGGCCCAGCAGTTGTCCCTGGCCTCGAAGTACAAGTCGGAATTCCTGGCCAACATGAGCCACGAACTGCGCACCCCGCTCAACAGCCTGCTGATCCTCGCCCAGCTGCTCTCCCAGAATCCCGGCCGCAACCTGACCCCGAAGCAGGTCGAATACGCCGGCATCATCCACTCCGCCGGCTCCGACCTCCTCCAGCTGATCAACGACATCCTCGACCTGTCGAAGGTCGAGGCGGGCAAGATGGACATCAACCCGGAGCGGGTGTCCCTCAAGAACCTCCTCGCCTACGTGGAAGCCTCCTTCCGCCCGCTGACCACCCAAAAGGGCCTCGAATTCGACATCGTGACCGCCCCGGGCGTGCCGGTGGACCTGCTCACCGATGACGCGAGGCTCCAGCAGATCCTGCGCAACCTGCTGTCCAACGCGGTGAAGTTCACCGAGAGCGGCCGGGTCCAGGTCCGGATCGAGCCGGCGCACGCCGCCGAGCTCCCCCCGGAACTGGAGCGCTCCGGATCGGTGGTGGCCTTCAAGGTCGCCGACACGGGCATCGGTATCGCCGAGGAGCAGCTGGAGGTGATCTTCGCCGCGTTCCAGCAGGCCGACGGCACGACCAGCCGCAAGTACGGAGGTACGGGCCTGGGCCTGTCCATCACCCGGGAGATCGCCCGGCTCCTCGGCGGCGCCGTCACGGCGACCAGCTCACCCGGCGTGGGGTCGACGTTCACGCTGTACCTGCCCGTCTCGCGGGACACCGACGTACCCGAGCAGAACGCGGGGGCCCCCGCGGAGGTGAGCCCGCCCGGATCCGTCGAGGACTCCGCGGCCGACGCCGCCGGCGCGGGCCCGGCCGGGGACGAACGTCACCCCCGTCGGCTCCTGGTGATCGAGGAACGCCCCCACGGGCTCCTCAGTCTCGTCGCCGAGAGCGCCGCTTCGGACCTGACCGCCGGACGGCCCGCCGTCGACGCGGCCGAGCGGGTCGAGGTCATGACGGCCGTGACCGCGACGGAAGCGGCCACGATGCTCGCCCAGACACCCTTCCACTGCGTGGTCCTCGAACTGGGCGCCGGCGATGAAGCCCTGACCTTCCTCAGGGCTCTCGCCGGAGACACGGCCCTGGCCTCCCTGCCGGTCCTCGCCCACGACAACCGGCGCATGACGGGAGAGCTTCAGGACGAGGTCGCCCGGCACGCGACGGGACAGCGCCTGGAAGTACTCGCCAGCCTGGACGAACTGCGCGAACGGATCACCCTGCACCTGTCGGTCGACCGGCTGCGCGACGTCCTTCCCCTCGTGCGGTCCGCGGGCGGCCCGCTCCCGTCGGACCACGCCCGGGTCGACGCCAGCCTCGCGGACAAGTCCGTCCTGGTCGTCGACGACGACCCGCGCAACCTGTACGCCATCAGCGGCATCCTCGAACTCCACGGCATGCGCGTCCTGCACGCCGAGAACGGCCGCAAGGGCATCGAATCCCTGACGAGCACCCCCGGCATCGACCTGATCCTGATGGACGTCATGATGCCCGAACTCGACGGCTACGCCGCGACGGCGGAGATCCGGCGGATGCCCCAGTACGCCGACCTGCCCATCATCTCGGTCACCGCCAAGGCCATGCCGGGCGACCGGGACAAGAGCATCGCCGCCGGATCGAGCGACTACATCACCAAGCCCGTCGACGCGAACGACCTCGTCGACCGGCTCCGCCAGTGGCTCCTGCCCCAGGACGCCCCGGGAGCCCCCCGTGCCTGACTCTGCCGAGGTGGGCCGGCTGGCCGCCACCGTCGAGCGGCTGCGCCAAGAGGCCCTGGAGGCCCAGGAAGCCGCCGACGGGCGCGCCCTCGTCGAACTCGCCAAGGGCGTCCTCGTGGGACGCCTGGGGTGCGGCCCCGGCGAGGCCTCCCGGCAGTTGGCCAAGCTGGCGGAACGGGCGAACGTGACCGTCCTCGCCCTGGCGGTGGACATCATCAACCAGGCCTCCCGCGACCACGTCAGCGAGGCCGCACAGCTGTTCCTCAAGGCCGCCGACGGAGAACCCGCCGCCGACGGCGACACGGCACCGGCCATTCGGCTGAGGGCCGCGGAAAGCCGCGTGCTCGCGGCCACCGACGCGCAAGCCGTCGCCGCCGCCCTGCTGGACAACGCGCTCCGAGCCCTGGGCGCCCAGGCCGTCGCGATCTGGTCGGTGGCACCGGACTCCTCGCTCGCGCTCGTCGGCCAGGCCGGATTCACCGCACAGGACGCCGACCGCTGGCGCCACGTCCCGCCGGAAGTGGCCACCTGCGCACGGCTGGCACTGACCAGGCGGGAACTCACGGTCGTGGACTGCCTCGCCGACTCGGGCATCCCCACCATAGGAAGGCGGCACCACCCCAACGGCGGGCGCGTCATGGTCCCCGCCGGGACCGGCGGACGCATCATCGGCGTACTGGAAGCGAGCTGGCCGGAATCAGCGCCGCCGCGCCAGCCCCGGATCCTGCGCCAGCTGGAAGCCCTCGCCGAACTGTGCGCCCACACCCTGGAAGAGGGTTCCCCCGCCCCCGCACCCCTCGCTCCCGGTGCACCGGACCTCGCGGGCATCGCGGAACTCGCCGACCTGGCCGACCAGTTGTACGACCCCGTCCTGGTCCTCGCGCCCCGCCTCGACTCCGCCGGACGGCTGGCCGACTTCCACATCCACCACACCAACCACCGGTTCGTCGACCCCGCCGGACGCCCCCGCTCCATGGTCACCGGTACGCACTTCCTGGAGGCCTACCCCGCGGCCGCGGAGGACGACGGACTCTTCTCGAAGCTGGAACGCGTGTACGCCACCGGCGAGCCCTGCCAGGCACCGCGCACCACCTTGACGGCCGTCGTCGACGAGGTCCCGCTCACCTCCGTCGCCGACGTGAGCATCACCCGGCACGGCACGGCCCTCCTCCTGATCTGGAAGATCGAGGACGAGACCGCGCGACTCGCCAGCCTCCTCCAGCACGCACAGCGCCTGGGCCGGGTCGGCGGCTTCGAGCAGAACGTCAACACCGGCGAAATCAGCTGGAACGGCCAGCTCTACGCCCTGTTCGGCCTGCCGGCGACGGCCTCCCCGATTCCCCTGGAGGAACTGGCCGGCCACGCCCACCCCCACGACGTCAACTCGATCGGGCGGTTCCTGCGCACCCTGCTGCACACGCTCCGGGAGTCCTCCGTGGACTTCCGCCTCAAGCGCGCCGACGGCATCATCCGCCACATCCGCATGGTGGCGGAACCGGTCCTGGACCAGCACGGACGCCTGTACTCCGTCCGAGGAGCCTGCCAGGACGTCTCGTCACAGCACTGGACCGAGGTCGCGCTGGCGGCCACCCGCGACCAGCTCGCCGACAGCGAGGCCGAATCCGCGGACCGCACCAAGCTCGCCCTTCAGCTCCAGCACGCGATCATGCCTCCCGCACCCGCCCCGCTGGAGGTCCCCGGCATCCGCATCGCCGTGCGCTACCGCCCGGCCGAAACCCAGTCCCTCGTCGGCGGCGACTGGTACGACTCCGTCGTCCTGCCCGACCACAAGATCCTCCTCAGCGTCGGGGACGTCGCCGGGCACGGCATCCACGCCGCGACCGGCATGGTCGTCCTGCGCAACGCCCTGCGGGGGCTCGCCGTCACCGGCGCCGGCCCCGCCCAGCTGCTCTCCTGGCTGAACAGGGTCGCCCACCACCTCACCGGCCAGCTCACCGCGACCGCCGTGTGCGGAATCTACGACCCGGCCACCCGCACCCTGCGCTGGGCCCGCGCCGGCCACCTGCCGCCCGTCCTGGTACGCGGCGACCACGCCCTGGCCTTCCCCCTGACCCCGGGACTCCTGCTCGGAGCCCTACCCGACGTGGAGTTCACGGAAGAGGAGGTGCAGCTGGAGCGGGAGGACATCCTCCTCATGTACACCGACGGCCTCGTCGAACGCCGGGACGTCTCCGTGACGGACACGCTGGCGCAGCTCCTCGCCGTGGCCTCGCGGTCCGGGGGCTCACTGGAGAAGCGCCTCGACAACCTGCTGACCTACAGCGCTTCCGACACCGATGACGACACCTGCCTCATCGGGGTGCAGGTGCGCTGACCCGCCCGGGCCCGTCGGGCGACAGGGACTCCCGGAACACCCGTGCGGAGCGCGGGTTCTGGGCGCACTGCCACACACCGTGCGGGCAGTAGTCGGTGATGCTGTGGTACAGCGGCTCGTGCTCGGCGATCCACGCCAGCATGCGCCGCATGTAACCGGGGTTGTCGCCGTTGCGGAACAGCCCCCATTCGGGATACGAGATCCGCTTGCCGTGCGCCTTCGCGAAGTCGACCTGCCGCTGGAGTCCGTAGGGCTGCGTGACGTACTCGTCGAAGGTACGGCCCGGCGGCTGGTCGTAGCTGTCCATGCCGATGACGTCGACCACGTCGTCGCCGGGGTAGCACCGGGTCCAGGCGATCGCGTCACCGCCGCGGTTCGGGGCGAAGTCGAAACGGAAGCGCTGCCCCTCGACCGAGCGCATGGCGGCCACGATGCGCCGCCAGTACCTCTTCCAGTTCTCCGGGTCCGGCCGGCACCGGTGGGTGTAGTCGAAGCCGTTCATCTCCCAGCCCAGCACGATGACCGTGTCCGGCACCCCGAGGCCGACGAGCCGCCGGGCCAGCCGCTGGAAGTGGTGGTCGTACTCGCCCCGGGCGCCGGAGCGCAGCAGCTCGGCGACCCGGCCGTCGGGGACCCCGGCCTCGTTGTGCTCCAGCATGGGCACGTTCAGGACGAAGAGCCGATCGGCCCGCGCCTTGCGCCACCGTGCCCAGCTGCGCAGGGAATCGGGTGCGCCCTCGATGTTCGACCAGGTGTCGCCGGGCAGGTAGGTGTGCCCGGCGCGCAGCTCGGCGCCCCCGAGCCATTGCGAGAGCTTCTGCATCCTTTCGACCCCGGGCGAGCCGTAGTGGAGATAGGCGCCCACGGCGACCTCGCCCGCGACGTCACCGCGGGGACCTTCTCGCGGCGGTGCCGTGACGGCGCCCCCGGTGACGAGCAGGCCGGCGGCGACCGTACTGGTGCAGGCGCCCACCAGCCAGCGGCTCCGACGGGACATGGTGCCTCCACAAGATCCGCGGACCGATGTGTCTGGCAGTGACGTTAGGCATCTCATCCGACTCCCGGCCTGTCCGGTGTCCCGATGCTGGGCCATTGGTGCCCGCCGGCCGCCTCGGCTTGGCCCGACCGGGCGACATCCGTCACCCCCGGTACGGTGCGACGGCGTGGCCGGGCGACACGGGGAGCCGGAGCACCAGGCGGGCCCCCGTCGCCGCGTCCTCGGCCGTCAGCGTCCCGCCGTGGTGGGCCGACAGGTCGCGGGCGATGGCGAGACCCAGACCCGCACCGCCGTGATCCCGGCTACGGGAGTCGTCGAGGCGGGTGAAACGCTCGAAGACCCGCTCCCGGTCGGCCGCCGGGATGCCGGGACCGTCGTCGGTGACCTCCAGCACGGCGCTGCGCGGCCCCGGGCCGCCCGTGGTGCGCAGGGTGACCCGCACGCACCGGTCCGCGTACCGCTGCGCGTTGTCGAGGAGGTTGGTGACCACCCGGCTGAGCCACAGGGCGCTGCCGGTGATCCCCACCCCGTCTTCCAGGCGCAGGTGTACGGGAACCCGGTCGCCCAGCCGGGCGGCCACGGCTTCCTCCACCAGGGCGGTCAGGTCCAGTTCCACGGCGGCCACGGGCTGGGCGGCGTCGATGCGGGCGAGCAGCAGCAGGTCGGACGCGAGGTGCTGGAGCCGTTCGATGTCCTGGAGGGCCCCGCCGATCAGCTCGGGCCACAGCTCCGGGTCCCGGACCGCCAGGGCCACTTCCAGCTGTGTGCGCAGGACGGTGATGGGGGAGCGCAGTTCGTGCGAGGCGTCGGCGATGAACTGCCGCTGGCGCACCCCGGAGGCCTCCAGCCGGTCCAGGGTGGCGTTCATGGTCTGCGCCAGACGGGCCACCTCGTCCTGGGTGGCGGGCACCGGCACCCGGCGGTGCAGATCGCGGTCGGAGATCTCCGCGACCTCGGCCCGGATCGCCTCCACCGGCCTCAGCGCACGGCCGGTGACCCGCCACGTCACCAGGGCGACCGTGGCCAGGAGCAGGGGCATGCCGATCACGAGGGCGGCCGTGGTGGTGTCGTCGGCGGCGTCCGCGTCGCGCAGGGAGGCCCCGGCGTAGACGACGGCGGGGCCGTCCGGGGTGTTGGTGATGACCTGGACGACCCGCTGACGGTGGTCCCCGCCCAGCGGCCGGACCCGCCAGGTCTGGAAGCGGGTCCCGGGCACGCCGGGGCCCGCCGGGCGGAACGCGGGGACGCCGATGAGGTTGGGGGTGGCGAACAGGACACGGCCGTCGGCGCCCACCACCTGGACGAATTCGACGCCACGGGCCGTCAGCCGGACACGGTCGAGCCGGCCGGCCGCGGTGAGCTGTGCCACCGTGTCGGCCTGCCGCCGCGCGTCGTTCTCCGCGTTGCGCAGCAGATTGGCCTCCAGCAGTCCGAGCAGCGTGAACGAGGCCAGCGCCAGGGCCGCGGCGACCACGAGGCTCGCTCCCACGGTGGCCCGGGCCCGGACCGTGGTGGGCCACAGCCGGCGCAGCCCGGGCCACCGCTCCAGCGCCGTGCCGGCGGCCGCGCGCACGGCGGCGGCCGGGCGGCCGGCCAGCAGGCGGCGGCGCAGGAGGCGGCCGTGTCCGAGGAGGCCGCGGGCGGAAAGGCCGCGGGCGGGAAGGTCGCGGGCGGGGAGGTCGCGGCCCCGGAGGCCGCGGACGCGGGGACGCTCAGCCACCGTCGGCCGCCAGCCGGTAGCCGGCCCCGCGTACGGTCTCCAGCGCGGCGCGGCCGAACGGAGCGTCGATCTTGCGGCGCACGGCGCTGACGTGGACCTCGACGACGTTGGGATCGCCCTCGAAGGCGCTGTCCCACACCTGTTCCAGGATGTCCCGTTTGGGCACCACCTCGCCCGAGCGGCGGGCCAGGCACTCCAGGACCGCGAACTCCCGGGCGGTCAGGCGTATCTCGGCGCCACCGCGGGCGCACGACCGCCGGGCGGGATCGATCACCAGGTCGCCGCACCGCATCACCTGCGGGCGCCGAGCGCCCGCGCGCCGCCCGAGCGCGCGCAGCCGTGCGACCAGGACCAGGTAGGAGAACGGTTTGGACAGGAAGTCGTCGGCACCGGTGTCCAGCGCCTCCGCCTCGTCGTACTCGCCGTCCTTCGCGGTGAGCATCAGGATCCCCGACTCGTTGCCGGCCGTCCGCAGCTTCGCGCAGACGCGGTAGCCGTTCAGCCCGGGCAGCATGATGTCGAGCACGATCAGGTCGTAGTCGTGCTCGGAGGCCATCCACAGGCCCTGGAGCCCGTCGTGGGCCACGTCCACCGAGAAGCCCTCGGACTGAAGTCCCCGTTGCAGGGCCACGGCCAGCCGCCGTTCGTCCTCCACCACCAGTACGCGCATGCCGAACAGGGTCTCAGGCCCGGGCCGCGGCAGGCTGAAGAGGTCTTCAGGTGGCTTCAGCTGGGCTTCAGCATCGGCTCGGCATGCTCGGGCACCTAGCCGGGCGACGTGCCCGGTTGTCCTGAGGAGTGCCTGTATGTCTGATGCGTCGACCCCGCCGCCCGCGCAGCCCGTACCGTCCGAGCCGTCGGAGAACGGGACCCCGGCCGCCAGCCCCCGGGAGCGCACGGCCCTGGGCCGTCTGGTGCCCCGGAGCAACGGCGCCCGATGGGCGGCACTGGGCGCGGCCGTCGTGGTCGTCGGGGGCGCGGTGACGGCCGTGGCCGTGGCCGAGCACCACCACGACCGGCCGGACCGTCCCCGCCTCGCCTGGTCGGTGCCGGGGGCCGACGGCCCGGTCGAGCGCCGTGCCGAAGGCGCGGGCCCCGGCCCCGGCCCCGGCCGTCCGGCGGGCCCCAAGGAGCACCGGGTGTTCGGCGCCCCGGAAGCCCCGGGCGGGCGGGGCGGCGACTCCCGGACGGCCCCGGCGCCACTGCCCTCCCTGGCCATCGGAGAGGCGGCCGCCAAGGCCGCGGCGGCGGTGACCGGCGGCAAGGTGGAGAGCCTGCGCGTCGTCGCACAGGAAGGCGGCGGCAGCGCCTGGCTTGCCGTGGTCCTCGGCCCGGACGGCGTCCGGCACGCCGTCACCGTCTCCGGCACGGACGGGACGGTCTCCGGCAACACCCCGCTGACTCGCTAGAAGTTTCCGCTCGCCCGGACCAGGCGGCGCCGCGCGCGCGGTGGGTAGGGTCGGGTGCATCCGACCGAGGAGGATCAGAGTGACGAGCATCGTCATCGCGCAGACGACCGTGAACGACGAGGACAAGGCGTACGGCCTCGCGCGGGCCGCGGTGGAGGCCCGCCTGGCGGCCGGTGCGCACGTCGACGCGCGGATGACGACCTTCTACTGGTGGAAGGACGCGGTGCAGCACGAGCGGGAGTACCGCGTCTCCTTCAAGACGACCGAGGAGAAGGCCGCGGAACTGGAGGCCTGGGTGCACGCGAACCACCCGTACGAAGTGCCGCAGTGGATCCTGCTGCCGGCCGTGCGGGCCTCGGAGGAGTTCCTGGCGTGGGTCGTGCAGGAGACCACGGCCAGGTAGCTCGGCCCTGCCCGCCGCGGCCCTGCCCGCCGGGGCCGGAGCCGCGGCGGGCCCGCCGGTCAGCAGGCGATGGCACCCTTGCGCAGCGCGTGTCCGCCGGTGTTGCTGTCGTCGGCCCAGTACACGGGCTTGGAACCACCGGCGCATTCGGCGGCCCCGGACACCGAGAAGCCCTCGTTGTTGAGGTCGGGCATGCCGCTGGGACGGTCGTAGACCGCGGTGGTGGCGAAGACTCCGGACGCGTTGACCCGCATGGTCCGGTGCGCGCCGCCGCAGGTGTCGTCGCAGACGGCCCACAGACGCGCGGCCTGCGGCTCCCACTGCACCTCCATGACGCCGTCCAGGCCGCTGTCGACGGAGGCGACCCGGGTGAACGTGCCCGTGTCCTCCAGGACGTACCCGTGGATCGTCCCGGTGCCCTCGACCCCGACGAAGAACACGCCGCCCGTGTGAGCGCCGTACCCGCTCGGGTCGTAGGCCGAGCCGGTCGACTCGTCCTTGAAGCCCGCGCCGGTCAGGTAGGCGTCGGGAACCCAGGTGATCCCCTCGAAGCCCAGGTTGGATCCCACCGACGGCAGGGAGGAGGTCAGGTTCCACTCCCTGGTGGCCGTCAGCGTGGTGCCCGTACCGCTGACGTCGTACCGCAGGACCGACAGGCGGCTGGTTCCGGAGGAGGCGCTGTTGCGCTCACTGGCGACGAACACACCGCCCGCGGCGCCGGCGCCGGTGACGGTCACGCCCTCACCGTCGGGGCTGCCGGAGCCACCGCCCGGGAAGCGCAGCGCCTTGCCGGCGGACCACCCGTTCGCGGTGTCCGGGGTCCACTCGCCGGCGCCGTTCGGGAGCAGGCGCCACAGCTTCCCCGAGTTCTGCGCCGCCCACATCACGCCCCCTTCCTGATGGAGGCCGCTGAGGTCCTGGCCGAACACGTTCGAGGCGTCGGCCGTGGACACCGAGCCGCTCCCCGGCCAGGCGACGGGCGTGCCGCCACCGCCACCGCCGCCGCAGTCGTTCGGGGCGCCGAGCGTCACCCCGGCCGCCTTGAACGCGCCGACGCCGTCGGCGCACCGCGACCACGAGGGGCCGGAGTGCTCGCTCCAGGTGAAACCGTCGACCAGCGTGCTGCCGTCCGGCAGGTACAGGCGCGCCTTGTCGGCCGAGCCCAGGCCGAAGGAGGCGTGCACGTCGAAGGCGCGGACCGCTCCGGGAGCCAGTGTGACCCCGGAGGAGATCTTGTACTTCGAGCTGTTGCTCTCGTCCTTCAGGATCCATCCGGAGAGGTCGACGGCCGCGGTGCCCTTGTTGTACAGCTCGATCGAGTCGTCGACGCTGCCGGTGGTCACCACCTCGTTGATGCGGATGTCGTCCGCCGGGGCCGCGTGGGCGGCGGGCGCGAGCACGGCCCCGGCGGCCAGAGCGGGGCCCGCGACGGCCACGCAGAGGATTGCGAGGCGACGACGCCACTCGGGCGCGCGTACTTCGGGCATGGTGTCCGTCCTCAGGGGAGTGGTGGCTGGGCGGAACGAGGGTCCCGACGCCTGCGGAACGGCTCGCCACGGGCAGGGGGTTCTCGCGCGAACGGCGGCGGAATTGCCGGACACCTGCGCAGCTCCACGGGACGACGCCGGGGCGGGCCGGCCCCCGCCCGGGCCGGCCCCCGCCCCGGCCCGAATCCGAAAGCGAGTCCTGTTTCTCACGCTACAGGTGGGTTTAACCCCTCTGCCGCTTCCGGGTCGTGACGCCCCGTTAAAGTGCCACGTGCACCGACCCGTTGCCGCCGGGCCCCGCACCGCAGGGTGCGCCCGAACCCCATCCGACCGAGGAACTCCGGTTGTCAGGACCCAAACCCCCGGCGCGAGCCGCCCGGCCCACGCCCGCCTGGGCACGCACCCGCTACTGGTTCGACACCATCGTGGCCCGCGGAACGGCGGTCCTGATCGGCTGGCTCGTGCTGATGTGCCTCGCCGTCGTCATCCCGGCCAGCGCGGCCCTGGTGTGGGCCGACGAAGACGGTCCCACCAGCCTCTCGGGCCGGATGCTGGCCGTCTGGGTGAGCGTCGGCCAGACCCTGAAGATCGGGGGTGCCGTCGGCAGTCCCGTGTACGTGCTCCTTTCGGTGGTGCTGGCGCTGGTGGCGCTGCTGTTCGTCTCGACGCTCGTCAGCCTCATCACCACCGGCCTGAACGACAAGGTGCTCGCGCTCCGGCGGGGCCGTTCCACCGTCCTGGAGTCGGGCCACACCGTCCTGCTCGGCTGGTCCGACCAGGTGTTCCCGATCGTCTCCGAGCTCGTCGTGGCCAATGCCAACCGGCGCCGGGCCGTCCTCGCCGTCCTCGGCCCCAAGGACAAGGCCGAGATGGAGGACGAGATCGGCACGGCGGTCGGGCGGCTGGGCCGGACCCGGCTGATCTGCCGCAGCGGCGAGACCACCGACCCCGCCATCGTGTCCCTGGTCACGCCGGAGACCGCCCGCGCCGTGCTGGTACTGACCCACGACGGCGAGGACGGCGACGCCCACGTGGTGAAGACACTGCTCGCGGTGGAGGCGGCGGTCCGCGGACGGGGCCGGCCCGGCGTGGTCGCGGCGGTCCGCGACGGCCGGCACAAGCGGGCCGCCGACCTGGCCGCCGGGCCCCACGGCCACGTCCTCAACATCGAGGACGTCACCGCCCGCCTGATCGCGCGGACGTCCTGCGAACCCGGACTCTCCCTCGTCTACCGCGAACTGCTCGACTTCGACGGGCACGAGATCTACACGGTGCCCGCCGGCCGCCTCGCCGGAAGCTCCTTCGGCACGCTCCTGTTCGCGTACGCCGATTCCAGCGTGATCGGCCTGCTGCGCTCCGACGGGCGGGTGGAGCTCAACCCGCCCTGCGACAGCGTGCTCGGCGACGACGACCGGATCGTGGTGATCACCCAGGACGACGACACGGCGGTCGCGGCGGACGGGCCGCTCCCCGTCGACGACGGGGCGATCGTCGCGGCTCCGCCCGCGCCGAGGCCCCCGGAGCGGTTCCTGCTCCTGGGCTGGAACCCCCGCGCCCCGCGCATCATCGAACAGCTCGACGAAGGCGTGCCCGACGGGTCCCTGCTGGTGGTGATGGCGGAGGGCGAGGAACACTTACGGGAGGCGGACCGCTGCGCCCGCGTGCCGGGGCGCCGGATGCCGGTCACCGTCCTCGAAGGGGACGTGACGGACCCGGACGTACTGGCGGGCCTCGACGTGCTGACCTTCGACCGGGCCGTCGTCCTCGGCTACGACGGCCCGGCAGCGTACGGCGGTCCGCGCGGCGGTGACGACGGGACCCTGGTGACACTGCTGCACCTGCGGGACCTGGAGGAGGCGGCGGGACAGGAACTGGCCGTCGTGACGGAGATGGCCGACGACCGCAACCGGCTGCTCGCGCCCGCCAGGGACGGCGCCGACTTCATCGTCGGCAGCCGTCTGATCAGCCTCCTGATGACGCAGATCGCGGAGGACGGACACCTCGCGGCGGTCTTCGACAGCCTGTTCGCGTCCACCGGACACACCCTGCACCTGCGTCCGGCCCACGACTACGTCGTGACGGGGCGGTCCGTCGGCTACGCGACCGTGGTGGAGGCCGGGCGCCGCCGGGGGCACTGCGTCATCGGGTTCCGCTCGCACCCGGACGGGCCGGACGACCCCGCGCACGGTGTACGGATCAACCCGGACAAGCGCGAGTCGGTGTGCTTCGGGCCCGCGGACGCGGTGATCCTGCTGGCGGCCGGCCCGCGCTGCTCCGTGCCCTTCCCCGCGCAGCCCGACGCCCGCGTGGCGGAACGGGCCGGGGACCGATGACCCGGTTCCCGGGACCCTGGGGCACCGATCGTCAACTCCCCCTGTGCGCAAGGCCGTCCACGGTGCGGCCGGGGAAGGGGAGGGGCTGTCGGAACCCTTGCCGGTTGGGCCTCCTTCGCGAATGATGCTCCGGGCGTTCGGATTTCGGCACGGTCGAGGCCCGCCCGCCCGCCCACCCGTCCGCCCACCCGACCGCACCCGACCGACCAGGAGGCGTACCTTGCGGACGTACCGTCGCACGCGGAGATCGTTCGTGGTCGCAGGCGCCGCCCTCGCACTCGTCGTAGGGGTGGCCCAGCCGGCCTTCGCCGCACCGCCCCCGGCCCTGCCCGCCCAGGCCGAAGCGATCGAGCTGACCTTCCAGCCGGCCTACGACTACGACACCGACGGCTGTTACCCGACACCGGCCATAGGCCCGACCGGCGTGCTGAACGCCGGACTCAAACCCACCGGCGCCCTCAACGGAAGCTGCCGGGACGCCTCGGACCTCGACAACACCAACGGCTACTCCCGTTGGAAGTGCAACAACGGCTGGTGTGCCGTGGCGTACGCCCTGTACTTCGAGAAGGACCAGGCCATACCCGGGATCAGCCTCGGAGGTCACCGCCACGACTGGGAGCACGTGGTGGTGTGGATCCAGGGCAACGAGGCCAAATACGTGGCGACTTCGGCCCACGGCGACTTCGTCGTCCACGCACGCGACCAGATCCGCTGGGACGGAACCCATCCCAAGATCGTCTACCACAAGGACGGCGTCAGCACCCACTGCTTCCGCGCGGCGAACAGCAACGACGAACCGCCCGAGAACCACGAGGGCGCCTGGCAGTTCCCGGCGCTCATCGGGTGGAACGGCTACCCTCCCGGCTTGCGGGACAAGCTGACCCAGGCCGATTTCGGCAGCGCGCACTTCGGCCTGAAGGACGGCTCCTTCGCCTCCCATCTGGCCGAGGCCAGGCCGGCCGGAATCCCCTTCGACCCGAACCTCTAGCCGGACCCGGGCGGAACCGTCCCCGGGCGGAACCGTCCCCGGGCGGAACCGTCCCCGGGCGGAACTCCTCGCGGGCGTACTACTCCGATGACGGCCGGCAGTAGCGGTGTACGAGATCGGCGTGTCCGGGGAAGCGGTGCAGCAGGTCCTGGGTCTCGCCGAGGGTCATGTCGGCGTAGTCGAATCCGGGCGCGACGGCTTCGCTGATCAGGGCGTGGTCCCCGGAGGTGAGGTGGGAGGCCTTCCACACGCCTCCGGGTACGGGGAGGGTGAGGGACTGCCCCTGGCCCGGGTCCTGGCCGAGGACCGCGGTGGTGTGCCGGCCGTCCGGGTGGAGCAGGTGATAGGTGACCGGTTCGCCGTGGTGGTGGAAGTGCAGGATGTCGGACTCGTTGAGGTGCCAGTGCCCGATCGGTGACCAGTGCGTGAGCAGGTACTGGATGGAGGTCAGGGTGTAGCGGTCGCCGCGGGCCGTCCGGATCTGGGGGCGGTGGTCGGCCTGGAAGGTCCGCCGGAAATACCCGCCCTCCACGTGCGCTTCCAGGCCGAGGGCGTCGATCCAGTCGTGTGCTGTGAGCACGTGTCCTCTTTCTCTCGCTCGATATCCGGTCCGGATGAATTCGAGTCGGAGGCCGTAACGGTTTCCGGCCCGTCGGATGAACCCTATGGTGCGGGACGGCCGGAATCCGGTGCCTTCGACCGTACGACCTGCCGGAATTCAAGCATCCGGTTCCCGAGCCCGCCTTTTCGTCTTAATTGATCCGGTGGATAAGAGCAGGTCAGCGACGTGTAAAGGGAAATATGGTCGAAGTCTGCGCGAGAATCCCTATTCCCCCGAACGTGCATCACGGGAGTTTCGTTGCGGCGGACGATGCCTCCCTGTACAACGGATCGAAATTCAACGTCGACGGATCGAGGATTCACCACCGTGACCACCCGACGTCCGGACCACCACCACGTTCCGTTGCCCGCGACGGCCCCGTCCTCCTTCACGGCGACCACGGTCGACGTCGTCGCCGCCCCCGGTGACGGCCCGCACCTCCTGCACCGTGCGGCCCGCCGCCTGTGCGACGCCGCCGGCCCGCACGCCGTCCTGGGCCAGAGCGCGGGTGAACTCACGGTGCAGCTCGCGCCGGACCTCCACGCGGCGATGTTCGTCTCCACCGAGATGCGCCGCGACACCGCGGGAACGTCCCTGCTGCGCCTCACCCTGCGCCTTTCGGGCAGTGCCGCGTCGCGGCCGGAGGACTCCCTGGACCGCTGGGCCGAGATCTGGCACCGCCAGCCCCTTTCCGTACAGGAATCGGAACGGGTCGCGGGCGAACTGCCGCTCATGAGCGCTGCCGTCGACCGGCTGCGCGAAGGGAAGCCGCTCGCGGGCTTCGCGGTCCTGGTCACCGGACACTTCCTGACCGACCTCGTCCATCTCGTCGCCTGCCTGGCCGAGCTGGGTGCCCCGCTGGACGCCATGACGGTCCTGCGCAAGGACTACGCCTACCAGTGGCGCCACCGGGTCCACGGCCACCTCGACGCACTCGGCGTACACGTCACCGACGCGACGGACGCCCGAGCGGTCGCGGAGCACACCGCCCGCGCCCGGAGCAAGGGCTTGCGCTGCCTGGCCCTGGACGACGGGGGCTACGTCGTACCCGCGCTCCTGGACCAGGGCCGCCACGAGGTCGTGCCGGGATCCGCGGTCGGAGACTGGGCGGGCGTGGTGGAACAGACCATGTCCGGGATCTACAAGCTCCAGGGCCGCGAGGAGGAGCTGCCCTTCCCGGTCTTCTCGGTGGCCCAGTCCCGGCTCAAGGGTCGCATCGAGTCGTACTGGATCGCGGAGAAGGCCGTCACCACGGCCCTCGAACTGCTGCCCGCGCTGAAGATCGAGGGACAGCCCGCACTGGTCATCGGGTACGGCAACGTCGGCGCCCACATCGCGGCCCTCCTCACCCAGCGCCGCATGCGGGTCGCCGTGTACGACGCCGACATCCTCCACCTCATCGAGGCCCACGAGAGCGGCTACACCACCGCGCGCGCACTCGGTCCCCTGCTGACCCGGCACGAGCCCCTGCTCGTCTTCGGGGTCACCGGACGCACCAGCATGTCGACCCGCGAGTACGCGGCCCTCAGGCGCTCGGTCTACCTCGCGAGCGTCAGCAGCCGCGACATCGAGTTCGACCTCCCCGCACTCGAAGCCGCCGCCACGCAGGAGCCGGCGGCCCGGCCCGTGACCCACCCCGCCTACCGCACCCACGCACTTCCGGGGGGTGTGGACGTGACCGTCCTGGCCGGAGGCCGCCCCGTCAACTTCCACGAGACCGACAGCATCAGCAACCTCCACTCCGACCTCGTCTACGCGGGCATGCTCACCGGCGCCTGCGCCCTCGCCACCCGCCCCGCCCCACCCGGGCTGGATCCGGCCTGGGCCGACGCGGTCCTGGACGCGTCGGGGCTCCTCCACGACTACTACGAGCGCTACGGCCCCGGATCCCCGGCCGGTTCCGACCCGGCCGCACGGCCGGGCCCCGCAGAGGGGTACGAGCAGTGACGTTCGGTGAGATTCGGGCGGCTCGGGGGTGAGCCGCCCCATAGGACCCACGTCACATACGACCCGGGGTAGTAGGCCTCGCGGGCCGGTACGGCTCCCCATCACCGGGGCTCCGGCCCGCACCCCCCTGACGGGCCGGGGATCCCCGGCTGCGAGGGCGGGTAGTAAGTGGGTTCGTTGCCAGGGGGGTGGGGGGTCGGTAGAACTGGATGTGTCGCCGGGCGGCCCGGGTGTTTCACTCACCTGCCGCTGACGAACCCCTCTCCACCGCGTGAGTGGCTCACGCATGCCTCAGGCATGCCGCGACCGCCCTTGTCCCCTGTGGAAGGTTCCCCTGTGTCGAACGCCGTCATCCGCCGCATCGCCGCTTCGAAGAAGACCCTCGCGGGTGCCGTCGTCGCCGTCGGTGTCGCCGGCTCGATGCTCGCCACGGTGCCCGCCCAGGCGGCCCCGACGAGCGCCAAGGCGATCGCCCAGCAGATGATCAAGGACCCGGCGCAGTTCGCGGCGTTCAACAACATCGTTTCCCGTGAGAGCGGCTGGAACCACACCGCCACGAACTCCTCCTCGGGCGCCTACGGCCTGGTCCAGGCCCTGCCGGCCTCGAAGATGTCGTCGGCCGGTTCCGACTGGAAGACCAACCCGGCCACCCAGATCAAGTGGGGCCTGGACTACATGAACTCCCGCTACGGCAGCCCCGTCGGCGCCTGGAACTTCTGGCAGACCCACCACTGGTACTGAGCCACCAGCGGACCCGAGAACACATCGCGAGACGCCCGGCCGGGACACCCCCGCCGGGCGTCTTCGCGTACCCCGGGACGCCGGAGGCCGATCCGCGGGTCACCCGCAAGCGGTCCGGCGAGCAGGGCCCGCCCTGGCGGGGGCGGCTCAGTCCTGCCAGTAGAACAGGAGCGTCTGGATGTCCAACGGGTCGCGACGCCCGAAGTAGTACACCCCCAGGCCGGTGACCCGGATCGCACCGACGCTCTGGTCGATCCAGCGGAAGCCCGCCGATTCGAGGGCGCGGCGCACGGCGGGATCGTCGTCGTGATCGGTGGCGAAGCGGCCGAGCGTGCTGACGAGCACCTCGCCGCCGCGCGCGCCGTAGCCGATCACGTCGTACGTACCGTCGCCCTGGTGGTGGGCCTCTCCGCAGGAGACCGGCGGCTTCGGCGTGAGCCCCGCCGCGGTGAGCGCGGTCACGGCCCGCGAGGTCCGCTCGGCCGCGTCGGTACCGGAGGGCGGCTCGGTGCACAGCGCCTCGATCCGCCACCGCGGATCGCTGCGCTCCGCGCACCCGTGCCCGTACTCGTGGACGATCGCCGCGCGCAGCTCCTCGTCCAGGCCGGCCACCTCGACGCGGGGCCGTCCCAGTGCCTCGTACACCCTGCGGGTCTCGGCGGTGTCATGGGTCAGGCGGTACAGCGCGTAGGCGGCCCACAGTTTCGCCTCTTCCGTCGGCGCCTCGGCGAGGTAGCCGCGCAGCCGTTCCGGATCGGCCAGGAGGGTCACGGCGAGGTGGGCGACGCCCCGATCGGGGTCGGCGAGCGCGTCCGCGACGTCCTCCCCGGCGCGGTGCCGCATCCGGACCCCGAAGGCCCGGTCCTCGGGCCGGGCCCCGCCGAGATCGGCGAGCACCGCCTCGACCCCGTACCGGGCGGCCAGTGCGTCCAGCCCGGCCTCGCCGATCACCTGCCGGTGCCCCCACGGGCTGAAGGCCAGCGTCGCCAGGGCCTCCGCCGACGTACGGTCGCCGAGCGCGCCCCGGGCCTTGAGGATCGCCTCGGGCATGCCGTACGCGCTCTCCTGGAGCCGGTCCTCGTGCCGCAGCCAGGGCAGTAGCTCCGGCCGGTCCGCGAGGAGCTCCAGGAGGGCGATGCGCACCGAGCCCGACTGGCCGGCGTCCTGGACACAAGCGATCAGCTCGGCCACGTGCCCCTCCGGCACCCGCCCGGCCAGCGCCTCCACGCAGGCCTTGCGGCGCCACCACGGTTGTGCCGCATCGGCCGCGCACCGCGCGACGGGGTCCGGGTCGTACGCGCGCAGGCCCGCGGTGTCGGTCCGCCCGGCTCCGGGCGTCAGCGTCTCGATCGTCTTCGGCATCCGGGGATGCTACTCGGCGCCGTCGGGCGGCTGCGCCCACCATCGAACGGGCGGCCGCGCCCGCGGCGGCGCGCGTGACGCAACGCGTTGGGGAAGCAGGGGGGGGGGTCGCGCTGACGCGGGTGCGGGCCGGTGTTCGACATCGCCCGGCCCGGGGGCCGGATCGCGCCCGGCCGGGCAGGTCCCGGCGCATGCCCGCTGCGTCGGCGGGGAAGACGCCTCCCGTACAGGACGGGACGGAAGTGACCGAGGACTGAAGGAGTGGCGGCAGTGATTCGAAAGCTGCAGGCTGTGGCGCTGGACTGCGCCGACCCGGTGCGGCTCGCGCGGTTCTACGCGGATCTGCTCGGCGGCAAGGTGGTCGCGGACCCGGAAGAACCCGACTGGATCGAGGTGCACGGGTTCGAGGGAACGCCACTGGCCTGCCAGCGGGTGGACGGCTACCGCCCGCCCGAATGGCCCGGCCAGCGGCACCCGCAGCAGATCCACCTGGATTTCGACGTGGACGACCTCGAAGGGGAAGAGGAGCGGGCGCTCGCCCTCGGCGCGACCGTGCTGGAGCGGACGGACCAGATCCGCCCGGAGGCCAACTGGCGGGTCTACGCGGACCCGGCGGGCCACCCGTTCTGCCTCTGCCTCCACTGACCCGGAACCGGCGGGACGCCGAACCCGTGGGATCCGGCAATTGCCCATCGGCGAACGGTTGTTAACCTATGGCCAGCGGTCGGGGGAGTGTGGGGCGATGCGACATCGCCGCCGTTCGTCATGCCGTTCTGTCCGAGGGGCGTGCCGGCTCCCAGTCGCCGGAGCCTCCCCGCATCCCCACTCCCCGAGGCGAAGACGACGATGACAGCGACCAGCATCACCCGAGCGATCACCGACCTGCTGTTCACTCCGGGAAATGACCTGGCCGAAGCCCTCGACCGGCACTTCACCTCCGACTACCGCCAGCGCACCAACGGCGTGTGGAGCGACCGGACCGCCTTCACCCAGCACATCACCCGCCTCCGCTCCCTGATCCGCAGCGGACACATAGAGGTCCACGACGAACTGCGCGACGGCCTGCGGTACGCCGACCGCCACAGCGTCACCCTCACCCAGCACAACGGAGGCACCTCCCGCACCGAGGTCTACCTCTTCGCCCAGCTCGCCCCCGACGGCCGCTTCCAGCGCGTCGAGGAGACCACCCTCCTGATCACCGGCGAGCCGGAAGACGAGAACCTCGGTCTCGTCAAGTGACCGGAACAGGGCCTCGGTTAGGATCTGCCACGACGTAGCCACTCCGGCGGCGGACCGGCCCCCGGAGTGCCCGACGCGGCACCTCCTCCCACCCGGCGCGGCACCGACCAGCCCGCTCGGAGCTGTCCGCGGGATCGGCAGTCCGGTGCCGGAACGAGGGGGAAGCCGCCATGGTGTCCGTGGGAGAAAGACTCAGCCGAGCGCGGGTACGGGCCTTCGTCGGCAGGGACGACGAACTCGAACGCTTCGACCGGGCCCTGGCGGGCGATCCCCAGGCGCCGTTCGCGTTCTACGTGTGCGGCCCCGGCGGCATCGGCAAGTCGACGCTGCTGCGACGCCTGGCGGACCGTGCCCGCACGGCGGGCCGACTGCTCGTCGAACTCGACGGCCGGTTCGTGAACCGGGACCCCGCCGATTTCGAGCGCGCCGCCGGCCCCTTCCTGGACGTCCCCGGCACCGTGCTGCTCGTGGACTCCTTCGAGCACTGCCAGTGGCTGGAAAGCTGGCTGTGGCACCACTTCCTGCCCCGCGCCGCGAACGACACCCTGGTCGTCCTGGCCGGCCGGCGCGCACCGCAGCCGCAGTGGACCGCCGACCCCGCCTGGTCGCCGCTCCTGCACGTCACCGAACTGGGGGCGTTCTCCGAGGAACAGGCGCGGAGCCTGCTGGTCGCGGCGGGAATCCGGCCGGAACTGCGCGACCGGGTGCTCCGCTTCGCCGGAGGCAACCCGCTGGCCCTGTCGCTGGCGGCCGCCACGGGATCGGAGGGCTGCGGCCGCGAGGAGATCTGGGCCCCCTCGGCGGACGTCCTGCGCATCCTGCTGGCGGGGCTGATCGGAGAGGTACCCACGGCGGCCCACCGCCGCGCCCTGGAGGTGGCGGCGCAGGCCCATTCGACGTCCGAGGAACTCCTCGCCGCGGTACTGCCCGACGAGGACGCCCACCTGCTCTT
Source organism: Streptomyces sp. NPDC006512 (assembly GCF_040611935.1). Taxonomy (NCBI): domain Bacteria; kingdom Bacillati; phylum Actinomycetota; class Actinomycetes; order Kitasatosporales; family Streptomycetaceae; genus Streptomyces; species Streptomyces sp. NPDC006512. The sequence goes on from NZ_JBEXPG010000014.1 coordinate 138,359, forward strand.
CTCCTGGCTGCGGGACCTGCCCTTCATGGAGTCCACGCACCGGGGACTCCACCCGCACGACGCCGCACGCGAGACGCTGGCCGCCGACCTGCGCTGGCGGGCACCCAACGCGTTCGAGACGATGCGCCGCCGTCTGGCGGACGAGTACCTGCGCCTGCTGCGCGAGGCACCCGACGAGCGCGTGTGGACCGTCACCGACGAGTTCTTCTACCTCTTCCGGGAGGCGGAGTCCCTCACCCGGGTGCGGACGTGGTCGCGCGAGGACGAGGTCCACGACCGGCCCCTGCACCCGGACGACCTCGACGCCGTGCTGCGCATGGCCGAGGAATCCGAAGGACCCGCCTCCGCGGACATCGTCCGCTACTGGGCACGGCGCCAGCCCCAGGCCTTCAGCGTCTACCGCCTGGTGAACACGGGCCGGATCGTGGCGTTCACCGCCCGGCTCGTCCTGCCGGCCCCTCCCGACCCCCAGGACCTGGCCACCGATCCCGTCGTGGCCGCGGCCTGGCGGTACACCGACACCGCCGTACCGGTGAGCCCCGGCGAGCACATCGGCATCAGCCGGTTCTCCGTCTACCCCGAGCGGTACCAGGTCCCCTCGCGGGTCATCGACCTGAGCAGCTCACGCGCCCAGGCGGAGGCGGCCCGGGCCCGCGGCCGCGCGTACGGCTTCGCCGCCTGGCAGGACGCGGAAACCTGGGCCGAGCGCGTCAAGGGCTCCCTCGCCGACACGGGGGCCCGGCCGCGCGTCGGCGCCCACACCTACGGACTGTTCAGCGTCGACTGGCGCCGCATATCCGTCGAGGCATGGCTCCAGCGGTTCATATCGACCACCGACGAGCCGGCCCCGTCCGGGCCGTCGCCCCTCTCGCGCACCGGGTTCGACCAGGCCGTGCGCGAGGCCCTGGCACACTGGCGGGACGAGCGCGCCTTCGCCGCCTGCGGCCTGCTGCGGACCCGGCTCGCCGCCGACCTCCCCGAGCCGGTGGCCGAACTCCGCGCCCTCCTGCACCGGGCCGTCGACGAGCTCGCCCGCGACCCTCGCGGAGTGCGGGCCCGCGAGGCCCTGATGGCGGGCCACTTCTCCGGTGCGCCCACCCAGGAAGCCGCCGCCCGCCGCCTGGGCCTTCCGTACGGCACCTACCGTCGCCACCTTCGCCAGGGACTCGACCTGCTCTGCGAGGCCCTGTGGCAGCAGGAGCTGCACGGCCCCCGGTAGCCGCCCGGGACCCGCGACCCGGCAAACCTTTCCGGCCACGGCACTAGGGCCTGTCGTCAAACTCCCGTCTGCCCCGCGACGCCTGGCACGCGCTCTCGCCGCACCGGGCGAAAGCCAAGTACGTCCAGTACGCG
>NZ_JBEXPG010000015.1:0-139612 GCF_040611935.1 Streptomyces sp. NPDC006512
CGGGCTTCCGCCCGGCGCACCGAGAGCACGCACCAGACGCCGCAGGGCCGCCCTCCGGGCGACGACGGGAGTTTGACGACAGGCCCTAGTGCCGTCGAGGTCCTGTCCGCCCGGCGGGGTCCGGCTCGCGCGTTCCCCGGCCGTGTCGCCGGTCAGGCCGTGATCAGCTCCGGGTGCCAGCGGCGGGCCACCGTCGGATGGGCGCGTACCCAGCCCTTCAGCTCGTTGCGGCCGTACTCCGCGTGCAGCGGGTTCGACGCGTCGTGGGCCACGCCCGGGGCCGCGCGGAGGTAGTCCCCGGGGACCGTCTCCACCTCGTACTCCAGCCGCGGGTTGTAGAAGAACGGCACCGAGAACCGCTCCACCGCGCCCGGCGGGCTCACCACCCGGTGGTCGGTCGCCACCAGGTAGCCCTCCGTCGCGATCTCCAGCAGCTCGCCCAGGTTGACCACGAAGGCCCCCGGCATCGGCGGGATCTCGACGTAGCCGCCGTCCCGCACCACCTGGAGCCCGCCCACCCCGTCCTGCAGGAGCAGGGTCAGGAAGCCGTAGTCCTTGTGCGCGCCGACGCCCTGCCCGGCCCCCGACGGGGCGGAGCCGGGGTAGCGGATCAGCTTCGTGTGCAGGTGCGGGCGGTCCGCGAAGGCCGCGTCGAAGAAGCCAGGGTCCGCGCCGATCGAGGCCAGCAGCTCCCGCAGCAGCCGGTGGGCCACCGCCGCGAGCCGTGACTGCCACTCCAGGACCACGTCCCGCAGCTCCGGCAGGGCGGCCGGCCACTGGTTGGGCCCCTCCAGCCACAGGTACGCCGGATCCCCCGGGCCCACCTGCGGAGCGGGCCGTTCCGCGCCCACGTCCAGCTGGTCCCGCCAGTCGGAGGCGCCGCCCGTCAGCTCGTGGCCGATGCGGGTGTAGCCCCGGAAGTGCGGGGAGTTCAGATTGCTCACGGCCAGCCTGTCGGCTTCCGGGAGGGCGAAGAAGGCCCGGGTCAGCTCCAGGATCCGGGCGGTTTCCGACTCACTGATCCCGTGGCCGGTCAGGTACAGGAACCCGGTGTCGCGGGCGGCGGCGTGCAGCTGCTTCAGGAAGTCGCCCCGCTCCGCGGGGTCGTCGGCCCGGGAGAGGTCGATCACGGCCAGGGAGGAGGAGGGGTGCGCGGACGGCATGACGGCTCCGTTTCGGATGTCACAGGGTCCTGTGCCCCAGAGATGGCGGGGCAGGCGGAGGGAGCGGCCGGCCGGCAGGGATGGCGCCGGGACCGCGAGGCCGCGTACAGGACCGAAGTCGGATCGGGGTGGATCAGGCTCGTGCGAGGTCCGGCGGCAGACAGCTCGTCGTGGTGACACGCATGTGGTCCACATGGCGGCGCTTCACGAGTAGAACAGTCATATGAGGAGCGTACGCCCGTACCCACCCCTCTCCGTACGGGCCGATCCGGCCTGACCGGAGAGCGCCGTCCGGGGACCGGCTAGGCTGGACCCGTGGCAGTTGTCGATGTATCCGAAGAGCTGAAGTCCCTCTCCTCGACCATGGGGTCGATCGAGGCCGTCCTGGACCTCGACAAGCTGAGGGCAGATATCGCCGTGCTCGAGGAGCAGGCCGCCGCGCCGTCCCTGTGGGACGACCCGGAAGCCGCCCAGAAGATCACGAGCAAGCTTTCGCACCTCCAGGCCGAGGTCCGCAAGACCGAGAACCTGCGCGGGCGCATCGACGACCTCGCGGTGCTGTTCGAGCTCGCCCAGGAAATGGACGACGCGGACACCCTCGCCGAGGCCGAGACCGAGCTGGTCTCCGTGCGCAAGGCGCTGGACGAGATGGAGGTCCGGACCCTGCTCTCCGGCGAGTACGCCGAGCGCGAGGCCCTGGTCAACATCCGTGCCGAGGCCGGCGGCGTCGACGCCTCCGACTTCGCCGAACGCCTCCAGCGCATGTACCTGCGCTGGGCCGAGCGCCACGGCTACGCGACCGAGGTGTACGAGACCTCGTACGCGGAAGAGGCCGGCATCAAGTCGACCACCTTCGTCGTCAAGGCCCCCTACGCCTACGGCACCCTCTCCGTCGAACAGGGCACCCACCGGCTCGTCCGGATCTCGCCCTTCGACAACCAGGGCCGCCGCCAGACCTCCTTCGCGGGCGTCGAGGTGCTCCCGGTCGTCGAGTCCAGCGACCACGTCGAGATCGACGAGGGCGAGCTGCGCATCGACGTGTACCGCGCCTCCGGCCCCGGCGGCCAGGGCGTCAACACGACCGACTCGGCGGTGCGCATCACGCACCTGCCGACCGGCATCGTCGTCTCCTGCCAGAACGAGCGCTCGCAGATCCAGAACAAGGCCAGCGCGATGAACGTGCTCCAGGCCAAGCTGCTGGAGCGGCGCCGCCAGGAGGAGCAGGCCAAGATGGACGCCCTCAAGGACGGCGGAAGCTCCTGGGGCAACCAGATGCGGTCCTACGTCCTGCACCCGTACCAGATGGTCAAGGACCTGCGGACGGAGTTCGAGGTCGGCAACCCGCAGGCGGTCCTCGACGGCGAGATCGACGGCTTCCTGGAGGCGGGCATCCGCTGGCGCAAGCAGCAGGAGCAGACCGCGTGAGGCGCGTGATCACGAACTGACCGCGTGATCACGAACTGATCGAAGGAAGGGCCCGGACACCCCAAGGTGTCCGGGCCCTTCCCCATTCCGTGTGATCGGGACGTGCCGCGGCTACGCGGTCTGCGCCGCCAGCGCCAGCGCTGCCACCAGCACCACCAGAAGCGCGATGAGTGTCACCGGATTCAGGCCGGCGAAGGGGCCCTCCTGCTGCTGGAGGCGAGCCCGGTTCGCCCGGCACACCGGGCAGCGGCCCTGGCTGACGGGCGCGGCGCAGTTCGCGCACACGAGCCGGTCATATGTCATGCGCTCCTCCTCTCGTCCCCTCGTACAACGGCATGGGGACCGAGTCCGTTCCCCCTACCACTGTGCCAGCTCCGACGGCATTCGGCGCGGCCCGTCGGGCAATCCCGGTCCGGCTGCGCGGGCACCCGGGATAATTCGGGCAACTGCGGTTGGCGGGTCCACACCCACCGTCCGTTCGCGTATGGTCACGCACACCTACTCCCGGCGACCCCGTGGTGCACCCGTGATCCGATTCGACAACGTCTCCAAGTCCTACCCGAAGCAGAACCGCCCCGCACTCAGAGATGTCTCCCTGGACATCGCCAAGGGCGAGTTCGTCTTCCTGGTCGGCTCCTCCGGCTCCGGCAAGTCCACCTTCCTGCGGCTGGTCCTGCGCGAGGAACGGGCCAGTCACGGCCAGGTGCACGTCTTGGGCAAGGACCTCGCCAAGCTCTCCAACTGGAAGGTCCCGCACATGCGGCGCCAGCTGGGGACCGTCTTCCAGGACTTCCGTCTCCTGCCCAACAAGACGGTCGCCGAGAACGTCGCCTTCGCGCAGGAGGTCATCGGCAAACCGCGCGGCGAGATCCGCAAGGCCGTCCCGCAGGTACTGGAGCTCGTCGGCCTGGGCGGCAAGGAGGGCCGGATGCCCGGCGAGCTGTCCGGCGGCGAGCAGCAGCGCGTGGCCATCGCCCGCGCCTTCGTCAACCGCCCCGCCCTGCTGATCGCGGACGAGCCCACGGGCAACCTCGACCCGCAGACCTCCGTCGGGATCATGAAACTGCTGGACCGGATCAACCGGACCGGCACCACCGTGATCATGGCGACGCACGACCAGCAGATCGTGGACCAGATGCGCAAGCGCGTCATCGAACTCGAACAGGGCCGGCTCGTACGCGACCAGTCGCGCGGCGTCTACGGCTACCAGCACTGAAAGGACGCCATGCGCGCCCAGTTCGTCATGTCGGAGATCGGCGTCGGTCTCCGTCGCAATCTCACCATGACCTTCGCGGTCATCATCTCCGTGGCCCTGTCGCTGGCCCTGTTCGGTGGCTCCCTGCTCATGCGCGACCAGGTCAGCGCGATGAAGGGGTACTGGTACGACAAGGTCAACGTCACCGTCTACCTCTGCACCAAGAACGACGCCCTGGAAGCGGCCGGGAACGTCACGGCCGGCGCCCCCGCCGCGGGCGGCGCCTCGGACGCGGTCGGCTCGCCCCGCGCCTGCTCCAAGGGGGCCGTGACCCCCGAGCAGCGGCAGGGCATCGAGACCGAGCTCAAGAAGATGGACCTCGTCCAGAACGTCATCTACGAGTCCTCCGACGAGGCCTACAAGCACTACAAGGAACGCTTCGGGCACACGGCGCTCGCCTCGGTCGTCACCCCCGACCAGATGCCCGACTCCTTCCGCGTCAAGCTGAAGAACCCGGAGAAGTACGAGGTCATCACCTCCGCCTTCACCGGCCGCGACGGGGTCCAGTCCGTCGCCGACCAGAGCTCGCAGCTCGACAACCTCTTCAAGCTGCTCGGCTACCTCAACTGGGCCGCCCTCGGCATCATGCTGATCATGCTGATCGTGGCACTGCTGCTGATCGTCAACACGGTGCGCGTCTCGGCCTTCAGCCGTAGGCGGGAGACGGGCATCATGCGTCTCGTCGGCGCCTCCAGCTTCTACATCCAGGTGCCGTTCATCATGGAAGCGGCCGTCGCGGGCCTCATCGGCGCCGCCCTCGCCTGCGTGATGCTCGGAGCCGGCCAGTACTTCGTGATCGACCACGGGGCCGCGCTCCGCGACAAGCTCGAACTGATCAACTTCATCGGCTGGGACGCCGTCGTCACCAAGCTGCCGCTGGTGCTGGTCATCGGCCTGCTCATGCCCTCTCTGGCCGCCTTCATCGCGTTGCGCAAGTACCTGAAGGTGTGACAAGCGCCCCGTGTGCGGTACGGCCAACCCTCCGTACCGCAGCGGGGCTTGTCCTAGACTCGGCGCCATGCCGGGTCTGCCCGCTCACTGTCTCCGGCCCCGCGACCAGCGTCGCGGGGCCGTCTTGACGTTGGTGTTCCTGACGTCCGTCGCCGCCGCCGCGAGCACCGGATGCTGGGACGCCGCGGACGCCGGAACCCTCGCCCGTACGCACGTTCCCGCGCCCGCCGCCTCCCCCGAGCAGCCCCGGGAGCCCGGCACCGCCGACCGGGAAGCCGTCGCCCGCGCCGCCGCCGAGGCCGTCGCCGAGGGCAAGTCGGGCAAGAAGGCCGCCCAGGAGGTCGTCAGTCGCAGCGGGGACCGCTGGGGCACCGTTTACGACCGGGGCGAGTACGCGGCCTTCGCCGAGGACCTCGACGGCCGCTGGACCGGAGTCGGCCTGTGGGCCGACCGCGACCGGGACGGCCGCATCCGGATCGACCGCGTCCAGCCCGGCAGCCCCGCCGACCGGGCCCGCCTGCGCGCCGGCGACCGGCTGCTGAGCGTCGACGGCCAGGGCGTCACGGGCCTCGCCGTCGCCGACGTCGTGGCCCTGCTGCGCGGGGAGGCGGGCACCCCGGTGGTGCTGCACCTCAGCCGCGACGGCGTGGACCTCACGGAGACCGTCCGCCGGGAGCGGCTGCGCGCCGACCCGGTGACCGTACGCCGCCTCCCGGACGGGATCACCGTCATCAAGGTCGCCTCCTTCACCCGGGGCTCCGGGGAGCGGGTCAAGGCCGCCGTCCGCGAGGCCCCCGCCGGGGCCGGGGTGATGCTGGACCTGCGGGGCAACCCGGGCGGGCTCGTCACCGAGGCGGTGACCGCGGCCTCCGCCTTCCTGGACGGCGGGCTGGTGGCGACGTACGACGTACGGGGCTCCGAGCGCGCCCTGTACGCCGCTCCCGGCGGGGACACCGGCCGGCCCGTGGTGACCCTCGTCGACGCCGGCACGATGAGCGCGGCCGAGCTGGTCACCGGCGCCCTCCAGGACCGCGGCCGCGCGGTGACGGTGGGCACCCGCACCTTCGGCAAGGGCTCGGTGCAGATGCCCACCGAGCTCCCGGACGGCTCCGTGGCGGAGCTGACGGTCGGCACGTACCGCACGCCGGCGGGCCGCAGCCTCGACGGCGGCGGGATCACCCCGGACCTGCCGGCCCGCGAGGGCGCCGAGGAACGGGCGCGCACGGTATTGGGTGGCCGCGGGGTGGGTCCGTAGTGCGAAAATGACCGCACTATGGCTAAGGAAACAGGGCGCAAGCTGATCGCCCAGAACAAGAAGGCGCGGCACGACTACACGATCCTCGACACCTACGAGTGCGGTCTCGTGCTCACGGGCACCGAGGTCAAGTCCCTGCGCCAGGGCAGGGCCTCGCTGGTGGACGGCTTCGTGTCCGTCGAGGGCAACGAGGCGTGGCTGTACAACGTGCACGTCCCCGAGTACAGCCAGGGGACCTGGACCAACCACAGCGCCCGGCGCAAGCGGAAGCTCCTCATGCACCGGGAGGAGATCGACAAGCTGGACCGCAAGTCGCAGGAGTCGGGTCACACGATCGTGCCGCTCGTCCTGTACTTCAAGGACGGTCGCGCGAAGGTCGAGATCGCGCTCGCCAAGGGCAAGAAGGAGTACGACAAGCGGCAGACCCTGCGCGAGAAGCAGGACACCCGCGAGACGAACCGCGCGATCTCGGCGGTCCGGCGCAAGCAGCGCGGTACGGTTTAATCTCCTGGCACGCAGTGGTCCGCTTCGCGTACCATGACGTCAGTGCCTCCCGCTCCGGCGGGTGGGTACGGTGAGCAGGACACAACTGAACAGTGTGTATACATGGGGATGATCGGTTTCGACAGCGGATGTCGATGCAGGGGAAGCGAGCCGAGGAAGCGGCAATGATCTCGCTAACCACATGTCGCAAACAATAATCGCCAACTCCAAGAGCGATAACTCCCGCTTCACCCTCGCTGCCTAATAACAGTGAGCTGAAGCCTCTGTGAGGAGCGTCAGCCCGGAAGTGGTCCCGGTCCGGATCCTGGCGTCAATTAGGGATCTAAACCTCTAGCCCCGGTCACGGGGGTTGGAGGGAAATCAAACAGTGACTGAGCCCGTCGGAGACTTGTCCGCGTGATCTCCGGGGCTGAGAAAAGCGCAGCGGAATGCGCTCGGAGAAGCCCTGCTTCTGCACCGTTGGACGCGGGTTCGATTCCCGCCATCTCCACTCTTCCCATGTAGACGAAGGCCCCGCAGCTCCTGCTGCGGGGCCTTCGTCATGTCCGGGCGGGGCCGGGGATCAGCAGAACGGGACCTTGTTGAGGTTCTGGGCGTAGCGGGCGGCGATCCAGCCGGAGCCGTCGGCGAGCTTGTACCAGATCGAATTGCCGTCGACGCTCTGGCCGTTGACCTTGCACTGGAGGGCGACGACCTTGCCGGTCGGGACCTTGCCCTTCAGGGCGTGCCGGGTGCCGGGGCCGGAGCGGATGCCGAGGCCCTTGCCGGGGGAGACGATGCGGGCCTTCGGGGCGTCGTGGCCACCGTGATCGCCGTGGTCACCGTGACCGCCGTCGCACTTCTTGCAGGTGCCGGGCTTGCCGGGCTTGCCGGGCCCGCCGGTGTCGCCCTTCGGGCCCTGCGGGCCCTGGGGGCCGGCCGGGCCGGGTTCGCCCTGGGGGCCCTTCGGGCCGGGGTGGCCCTTGGAGCCCTTGGGGCCGGCGGGGCCTTGGTCGCCCTTGGCGCCCTTGCGGCCCTGGGGGCCGGCGGGGCCGCGGGTGCCCGGCTCGCCCTTCTCGCCGCGATCGCCCTTCTCCCCCCTCGGTCCCGGGAGGCCGCCGGACGGGCCCTGGTCACCCTTGGGGCCCTGGTCGCCCCGGGGGCCCTGGTCACCTCGGGGACCTTCGTCGCCCCTGGGTCCCTGGGGCCCCTGTTCGCCCGGGGCGCCCTGGGGACCCTGATCGCCCTTCGGGCCCTTGCGGCCCTGGGGGCCGGCCGGGCCGGGGGTGCCGGCCTCGCCGCGGTCGCCCTTGTCGCCCTTGTCCCCCTTCTCGCCCGGCTCGCCCTTCTCGCCCTGGGGGCCGGGGCGGCCCGGCTTGCCGTGGGGGCCGTCGTGGCCCGGCCGGCCGTCGTGCCCGGGCTTGCCGTCGTCGCCCTTGGGGCCGGTCACCGGGGTCGCCACCGCGAACAGCGCGGACTCCTCGGTACCGGCCGCCCACTCACCCCCGTCCAGCGTGGTGCCCTCCGGGGCGTCCGTGTCCACGCGCAGCGCCACCGCGAGCCGGGTCCGGGTGTTCGCCGGGAAGGTGAACCCCGCACGGGTTCCGGCGTCGCAGGTCAGCAGTCGGGCGTCAGAGGAGCGCTCGCACGCACCGCCCGCGCGCTGGCCGTTCCAGTAGAAGCGGGCCTCGGGGAACGTCGTGCGCTCCGGAGCGGTGATGCGGAAGACGCTGCTGCGCACGGCGTCCGCCCCGCCCGAAGCCGCGATGACGACGCGGCCCGTCTTGCCGGGGGCGATCGAGGGGACGTACGGCTGGGAGAAGCGCAGGTCCGAGGAGTCGGCGGCCAGGGCCGGCGCGGCGGGCATCAGGCAGCTGGCGGTGACGGCCGCGACGAACAGGGCCGCGGGCACGGAACGGGAAGCAGGCAAGGGGTGTTCCTCCGCAAAGGGAAGGGCGCTGGGGGAAGACCCCTCAGTTATGGCCGATCCCGCGCGGCGGCGGTGAGTACCACGCGGGAACGATCACTCGGCCGCCGGATCAAAACGTCCCGCCACGGCGGCCGGCAGGGCCAGGAGCGCCAGCAGGGCGGCCGCGGCGGGCAGCGCGTACGCCGCCGTCGTGCCGAAGTGGTCGACGGTCAGGCCGGCCGTGGCCGAGCCGGCGGCGATGCCCCCGAGGACGGCGGTGACGGCGAGGGTCATGCCCTCGTTCTGCCGCCCGCGCGGGGTGGCCCGCTGGACCAGGGCCATCGCGGTGACCATCGCCGGGGCCGTCGCCGCGCCCGCCAGCAGCAGCGCGCAGCCCAGCAGGACGAGGGAACCGGCGCCGGCGGCGGCCCAGGGCAGCGCCATCGCCGCGGCCAGGGCGAGCAGGCACGTCCGCAGGCTCCGGGGGCGCCGGGTGCCGTAGAGCAGCCCGGCCGCGCAGGAGCCCGCCGCCTGGAGGGCGAGGACGGGTCCGGTGGCGGCGCCGAGCCCCTGCGCTCCGAGGTGCGCGATCGAGGTGACCTCCATCGAGCCGAAGACGGCCCCGGTGGCGACGAACAGGGCGAGCAGCGGCAGCAGCCGGCGCAGCAGGGAAGGGCCGGCGGCGGGCCGCGCGGCGGCGGGCGGCGGCTGGGTGGCGCGGTGCGCGGTGAACACCGTCATGCCGGTCAGGAGCAGGACCGCGCCGACGAGGGTGCCCGCCTCCGGGAACACGGCCGTGCACAGGAAGGCCGCCGCCACCGGGCCGAGCAGGTAGCAGAGTTCGTCGGCGGCCTGTTCGAAGGACATCGCCGTGTGGTGCGAGGACGGGGGCAGCAGGTGCGTCCAGCGGGCCCGGGACATGCCGCCGATGTTGGGGGTGGTGGCGGTCGCCGCGTACGAGGCGAACAGGGTCCAGGCGGGGGCCTGCGTACGCACGCACAGGACCAGGGACAGCGAGCCGAGGACCGCGATCGCGGTGGCGGGCAGGGCGATCCGGGCCTGTCCGTACCGGTCGACCAGCCGGGCGGTCCACGGCGCGACGAGGGCGGTCGCCGCCAGGCCGGTCGCGGTGACCGCGCCGGCGAGGGCGTACGAGCCGCGCTGGCCCGCGATCATCAGGACGGCGCTGATCCCGAACATGCCCATGGGGAGGCGGGCGATGAGGTTCCCGGCGGTGAAACCGCGGGTGCCGGGTAGGGCGAACAGCCGCCGGTACGGGCCCGGGGCGCGGGTGCGGGCACGGGAAGGGGCGGCGGCGGGGGAGCGGGTGGTCAGGACCAGGGTGCTGCCGGTCACGGCCATGAGCGGGTTCTTCTGCGGCATGCCCCGAGCCTGCGGCCCGCCCCCGGCGGCGGTCCAACACCTGTTCGCAGGCCATTCACCGCTTCCTGTTGTCAATCCCCGGTTGTTAATCTCCGGGGATGCCCTCCCGCGATGTGGACCCCCGGCTGCTGCGCGGCTTCGTCGCCGTCGCCGAGGAACTCCACTTCTCCCGCGCCGCCGCCCGCCTCTACGTCGCCCAGCAGGCGCTGAGCCGCGACGTCCGCCGGCTCGAACAGAGCCTCGGGGCGGGCCTGTTCGTCCGTACGACCCGGGCCGTGGAACTCACCCCCGAGGGCGAGCGGCTGCTCCCGTACGCCCGCGAGGTGCTGCGCGCGCACGAGGAACTCGCCGCCGCCTTCACCGGCCCGCCCCGCGCCCTCCTCGTCGACGTGAACACCGACGGGCCCGGCACCGGCCGCCGCGTCCTGGAACGGGCCCGCGAGCTCGCCCCCGGCTGCGAGCTGATGGCCCGCTTCGAGAGCGGCCTCACCCACGCCGCCGGGGAGATCGTCGCCGGCCGGCTCGACGTCTCCTTCGGGTACGCGGACGGCCTGGACCCGGCGCTGCGCGCGCGCCTCGCGCACCGGCCCGTACGGTACGAACCGCTCGCCGTACTGCTGCCCGACGGGCACGCGCTGGCCGCGCGGGACGACGTACCGCTGGCCGCGCTGGCCGGGGAGAGCGTGTACACGGGCGCCGGGAACCCGCGCACCCGGGAGTGGACGCGGCTGGCCGGCGAACTGTTCGCCGGGCGGGGCATCGCGTCGGCGCCCCCCGCCCCCGTCGCGGTGGGCAAGGAGGAGTTCGGGCGGGTCATGGCCAAGACCCGCAACCCGGTCCTGGTCACCGTCGGCTTCCCCGACATGCCCGGATCCGTGAAACGGCCCCTCGTCGACCCCGTACCGCTGTCCCCGCTGGCCATGGTCTGGCGCCGGGGCCTGCGCCACCCCGGCCTCGACGCCCTGCTCCGCGCCGCCGAGGAACTCCAGGGCCCGGCCGGCTGGCTGGAAGTACCGCCGGGCAGCTGGTTGCCCGCCGCACTCACACCGGGCGCCGACAGCGGGTGAGTGCAAGGTTTCCCGCCGGTCATCCGGCGGGGACCGGGGCCGAAACGCGCCCTTCCTACGGTCTTCCCACGGACGCGACAGCTGTGGAGGCGTGTGATGACCGGTACGACCGCACCGCGCAGGGGAGGCCGCTGGATCGAGCGGTGGGACCCCGAGGACGAGACGTTCTGGAAGGAGACCGGCGAGAAGACCGCCCGCCGCAACCTCCTCTACTCCGTGCTCTCCGAACACATCGGCTTCTCCATCTGGTCGATGTGGTCGGTGATGGTCCTCTTCATGGGCCCCCAGTACGGCATCGACCCGGCCGGGAAGTTCTTCCTCATCGCCACCGCGACCTTCGTCGGAGCCCTCGTACGGGTGCCCTACACCTTCGCCGTCGCCCGCTTCGGCGGCCGCAACTGGACCGTCGTCAGCGCCCTGCTGCTCCTCGCGCCGACCGTGGCCGCGCTCGTCGTCATGGAGCCCGGCACCCCGTACGCGACCTTCGTGGCCGTGGCGGCGCTGACCGGCGTGGGCGGCGGCAACTTCGCCTCCTCGATGACGAACATCAACGCCTTCTTCCCGCTCCGCAAGAAGGGCTGGGCCCTCGGCCTCAACGCGGGCGGCGGCAACATCGGCGTCCCCGTCGTCCAGCTCGCCGCCCTCCTGGTCATCGCGACCGCAGGCGCCGGCCACCCCCGCCTCCTGCTCGCCGCCTACCTCCCGCTGATCGTCGCCGCGGCCGTACTGGCCCTCACCCGCATGGACAACCTGGCGCCCGTGCGCAACGACGCGGGGGCCCTGCGCGAAGCCGCCCGCGACGCGCACACCTGGATCATGGCGTTCCTGTACGTCGGCACCTTCGGGTCCTTCATCGGCTACAGCTTCGCCTTCGGGCTGGTCCTCCAGACCCAGTTCGGCCGCACCCCCCTCCAGGCCGCCTCGCTCACCTTCCTCGGCCCGCTCCTCGGCTCCCTCGTACGGCCCGTCGGCGGCGCGCTCGCCGACCGGATCGGCGGCGCGCGGATCACCCTGGCGGTGTTCGTCGCCATGGCGGCGGCGACCGGCGTGGTCGTCCTCGCCTCCGTACGGGAATCGCTGCCCGTCTTCCTCGTCGGATTCGTGGCCCTCTTCGCGCTCAGCGGCGTCGGCAACGGCTCCACCTACAAGATGATCCCCGGCATCTTCCAGGCCAAGGCCCTGGCCCGCGGCACGAGCGGCGAGGAAGCGGCCGCGTACGGGCGACGCCTCTCCGGCGCCGCCATGGGCCTGATCGGCGCCGTCGGCGCGCTCGGCGGACTCGGCATCAACCTGGTCTTCCGGGAGGCCTTCGCCTCCTCCGGATCCGGCAGCGCCGCCTTCGTCACCTTCCTCGGCTTCTACGCCGTGTGCTGCGCCGTCACCTGGGCGGTATACCTTCGCCGGCCCGCCCGGACGCCGGCCCCCGCGGCGGGAACGGAGGCGGAACCGCAGCTCACCAGCGTGTGACGGCGCTCTCGTGCCGGGCGGCGTTACGGCACCGAAATGCGGTGGAACCGAGCCCGACACGACGGCTTGACAGGCTCGGTCCCCGCGACGAGACACCCACCCCACCGGGCAAGCACAGCCGAGGCAGGTCACCACGATGGACGACGCACCGCACACCGGCCCGCTCGCCGGGTTCACCATCGGAGTCACCGCCGCCCGCCGGGCGGACGAACTCATCGCCCTGCTGAAGCGGCGCGGCGCGGCCGTCGTGCACGCCCCCGCCCTGCGGATCGTGCCCCTGGCCGACGACGGCGAACTGCTGGCCGCCACCAAGGAACTCGTCGACAGCCCCCCGGACGCCGTGGTCGCCACCACCGCGATCGGCTTCCGGGGCTGGATCGAAGCCGCCGACGGCTGGGGGATCGGCGAGGACCTCCTCGCCCGGCTCCGCGCGACCGAACTGCTGGCCCGCGGCCCCAAGGTCAAGGGCGCCGTACGGGCCGCCGGGCTCGTCGAGTCCTGGTCCCCGCAGTCCGAATCCCTCGCCGAGGTACTGGACCGGCTGCTCGACGGCGGGGTGGCGGGGCGGCGCATCGCCCTCCAGCTGCACGGCGAACCCCTGCCCGGCTTCGTCGAGGCGCTGCGCGACGGCGGCGCCGACGTCGTGCCCGTACCGGTGTACCGGTGGATGCCGCCGGAGGACCTCGCGCCCCTGGACCGGCTCCTCGACGCGGTCGCCGTGGGCGCGGTCGACGCCGTCAGCTTCACCTCCGCGCCCGCCGCCGCCTCCCTGCTGTCCCGGGCCGGGGAACGCGGACTGCGGGAGGCCGTACTGGAGGCCCTGCGCGGGCCCGCCCTGGCCGCCTGCGTCGGCCCCGTCACCGCCCTGCCCCTCCAGGCCGAGGGCGTCACCACCGTCCAGCCCGAACGCTTCCGCCTCGGTCCGCTCGTCCAGCTGCTCTGCCGCGAACTGCCCGGCCGGGCCCGGGTCCTGCCCGTCGCCGGACACCGCCTGGAGATCCGGGGGCACGCCGTACTCGTCGACGCCGCCCTGCGGCCCGTTCCCCCGGCCGGGATGGCCCTGCTGCACGCCCTGGCCCGGCGGCCCGGCTGGGTCGTGTCCCGGGCCGACCTGCTGCGGGCGCTGCCGGGAGCGGGCCGCGACGAGCACGCCGTCGAGACGGCGATGGCCCGGCTGCGGGCGGCCCTGGGGGTGCCGATGCTGATCCAGACCGTCGTCAAGCGGGGGTACCGGCTGTCGGTGGACGCGGGGGGCGAGGACCGCTTCGGGAGGTGAGCGGGCCGGGGGAGGCGGACGGCTGGGCAGGGCGGCCGGGCTTCGGTAGCGTGCCCGGATGATCGCTGACGGGGTGGAGATGAGGGGCGTCACGCTGGACGACGCCGCCGCGCTGGCCGACGTACTGGCCCGCAACCGGACGTACATGGCGCCCTACGAGCCCCACCGGGCCGAGGAGTTCTACACCGAGGCCGGACAGCTGGACCGGCTGCGGACCCTGCTCGCGGACCGCGACGCCGGGCGGGTCCTGCCGTACGTCCTGACCGCGGGCGGCGTCCCCGTCGGGACGATCAACCTCGGCAGCCTCGTACACGGCCCCCTGTGCAGCGGCGGCGTCGGCTACTGGGTCGACCAGGCCTGGGCCGGGAAGGGGCTGGCCACCGCGGCCGTCGAGGAGGTCTGCCGCATCGCCCGCGACGAAGCCGGGCTGCACCGCGTCGAAGCCGGGACCCTCGTCGACAACCTCGCCTCCCAGCGGGTCCTGGCCAAAGCCGGCTTCACCGAGTACGGGCTCGCCCCCCGCTACCTCCACATCAACGGCGCCTGGCGGGACCACCGCCTCTTCCAGCGCCTCCTCCACGACAACCCGCCGGACGGCCGGCCCCCCTCGCGGGGGGTTCCGCAACGCCCCCGCCGACGGCACTCTGGGGAGGCGCCCACGGCGACCTAGGCGGTGACGGGCATGTGGTTCGACTCCGGGCGGGTCTGTCTCGACCTGCTGGCCACCTTCACCCCCCACGGGGACACCGAAGGCATCCGGGACGGCGACGAGCTGAGGCTGTGGCTCGTCGGAGCCGGCCTGGTACCCGACCGGACCCCCCTCGGCGGCCTGGGCCCCGACTGGGTGGCCGCGTTCCGCGGCCTGCGCGCGGACGTCGACCGCCTCGTACGGGCGGAACTCGCCGGGCAGCGCCCCGCCGAGGACGCCCTCGCCCGCGTCAACGCCGCCGCCGCCGGCCCGCCCCCCGGCCTGTGCGCCGTCCGGGACCGCGAGGGCCACCTGGTGCGGGAGCTCTGCGGCGGAGTCGAGTGCGCCGGCCTCCTCGCGGCGGTCGCCCGGGACGCCGTCGAGCTCCTCACCGACCCCGGCGACATGGCCCTGCTGCGCTCCTGCGAGGGCGACCACTGCACCCGCGTCTACCTGGACACCTCCCGCGGCCACCGCCGCCGCTGGTGCTCCAGCGAACTCTGCGGCAACCGCGAACGCGTGGCCCGCCACCGCCGCCGCACCAGAACGGTAGCGGCGGGAGAGCTGTAGGGGCGGGCCCCCACCCCCCACCCAAATCCCCCCGTTTCGTACGGCGCGCGGAACGGGCGTGCGGACCGGGGCGGAATTCGCGTACGGTTGACGGTCGCCCATGCACGTCAGAAGGGGGCCTTGGTGGCCGCGCAGAATGCCGCTGTCGACAGCACGGCGGATTCCGTCCGCGATCGGGAGATCGCGGTCGAGCAGACGCATCTCGACCAGGTGTACCGACGCCTTGAGGAGAAGATCCACGAGGCCGAGTTCCTGATGAACGACGCCGCCAAGCGGGGGCAGGTGGGTACGCCCGGCGCGCTCGCCGAGCGCGACGCGCAGGTCTTCCGCGCCGGGATCCACCTCAACCGGCTGAACAACGAGTTCGAGGACTTCCTCTTCGGCCGGATCGACCTGGTCCTCGGCAAGGACGGGGAGCGCGGCGCCGACGGCGCGTACACCTCCGTCGAGCCGGCGGACGACGCGATCCGCCCGGACCTCACCGCCGACATCGCCGAAACCCTGCACATCGGGCGCATCGGCGTACTCGACACCGACTACGCGCCGCTCGTCATCGACTGGCGCGCCCCGGCGGCTGCGCCGTTCTACCGGTCCACCCCGAAGGACCCCGGCCGGGTCGTGCGCCGCCGGGTGATCCGCTCCAAGGGCCGCAAGGTCCTCGGGGTCGAGGACGACCTGATGCGCCCCGAGGTGACGGCCTCGCTCGACGGGCGGGAGCTGCCCGCCATCGGCGACGGCGCTCTGATGGCCGCGCTCGGCCGGGCCCGTACGCACTCGATGCGGGACATCGTCTCCTCGATCCAGGCCGAACAGGACCTGGTCATCCGGGCCCCCGCCGCCTCCGTCGCCGAGGTCGCGGGCGGGCCGGGCACCGGCAAGACGGCCGTGGCCCTGCACCGCGCCGCCTACCTGCTCTACCAGGACCGCCGCCGCTACTCCGGCGGCATCCTGATCGTCTCGCCGACCCCGCTGCTGGTGGCGTACACCGAGGGCGTGCTGCCCTCCCTCGGCGAGGAGGGGCAGGTCGCCATCCGGGCGCTCGGCTCGCTCGTCGACGGGGCCGAGGCGACCACGTACGACGATCCGTCCGTGGCCCGGGTCAAGGGTTCCTCCCGGATGCTGAAGGTGCTCCGCAAGGCCGTACGGGGCGCCCTGGAGCTGGGCGAGGCGCCCGAGCGGCTGCGCGTCGTGGCCTTCGGGCGGCGCCAGGAGCTGGAGTCGGCCGAGCTGAACCGGATCCGGCAGAACGTGCTCAGCGGTACCGCTCCGGTCAACCTGCTGCGCCCGCGCGCCCGGAAGCTGCTGCTGGACGCCCTCTACTCGAAGTCCGGCGGGGCGGGCCGGCACAGCGATCCGGAGCTCGCGGCCGAGCTGCGCTCCGCGTTCGACGAGGACATCTCCACCGAGGACGACTTCATCTCGTTCCTGAACGCCTGGTGGCCCGAGCTGACGCCGCGCAAGGTCCTCGCGGCGATGGCCGACGAGCGGCGGCTCGGCCGCTGGTCGCGCCGGGACCTGAACCCGCGCGAGACCCGGCAGCTGGCGCGTTCGCTGCGCCGGATCGGTCCGGACGGCAAGGGCCCCCTCTCGGTCCACGACGTGGCGTTGCTGGACGAGCTCCAGCAGCTCCTCGGCGCGCCCGCGCGGCCCAAGCGGAAGCGGGACATGGATCCGCTCGACCAGCTCAGCGGGCTGGAGGAGCTGATGCCCACCCGCGAGGAGACCCAGTGGGAGCGGGCGGAGCGGATCGCGGCGGAGCGTACCGAGTACGCGCACGTCATCGTCGACGAGGCGCAGGACCTGACGCCGATGCAGTGGCGGATGGTGGGCCGGCGGGGCCGGATGGGCACCTGGACGGTGGTCGGGGACCCGGCGCAGTCCTCCTGGACCGATCCGGACGAGGCGGCCGCCGCCCGGGACGAGGCGCTGGGGAGCCGGCCGCGCCGGCGGTTCACGCTCACCGTGAACTACCGCAACCCGGCCGAGGTCGCCGAGGTGGCCTCCCGGGTGCTGAAGCTGGCGATGCCGGGCATGGAGCCGCCGACCGCGGTGCGTTCGACGGGCCTGGAACCGCGTTTCACGGCGGCCGGGGCCGACCTGGGCGAGTCGGTGCGGGAGGAGACGCGGCGGCTGCTGGAGCAGGTGGACGGCACGGTGGGCGTGGTCGTGGCCATGGACCGCCGGGCGGAGGCGGCCCGGTGGCTGGCGGACCTCGGCGAGCGGGCTGTGGCGCTGGGCAGCCTGGAGGCCAAGGGTCTGGAGTACGACGCCACGGTGGTCGTCTCCCCGGCGGAGATCGCGGACGAGTCCCCGGCGGGCCTGCGCGTGCTGTACGTGGCGCTGACGCGCGCGACGCAGCAGCTGACGGTGGTCTCGGCGGGCGCCGACCGCCCGGGCGCCGACGGGGTCCCGGAGCTGCTGCGTCCCTGACGGGGGAGCGGGGCCCGCGCGGGGGACGCTCCGCCCTCGGGTCCGGGCTCCGGGCCGGGCTCCGGTCCGGCTCCGGTTCGGCCGCGGTCCCCGTACGGGGCCGGATGGCCCGCGGCCAGGCGCGTGATGCCGTGGAACCGACCCGTTGGAGGGGGATCACTTCCGGCGATCCTTTGTTAGCCTGGTTACGACACCGGCTCGATCCAAGCCCCCGGGCCCAACCTTCGTCGCTTAGAGCGACCACTTGCCGCGAGGCGAGCATGGCGGGCCGGTGTCGTAGACAGCACAGGTCCGCGCCCCCCACCGAGTGGGGGGCGCGGACCTGTTTTGTATTAATCCACCATTCCGCGCGCCCCTGGTCTCTCGTATGGTGGAAGAGTTCTTCCGAAATTTGTAGCTGGTTACCTCGTACCGGCTGGTAGGTGGGACGATCGGACAACGGGACCCGTCACACCTGCCGTGTGCGGGCCCTGTGTACAGCGAAATCAGGGACAGAAGAGGAACACGGCCATGGCAACGGCGCCCAGCGTCTCGTATTCGATGACGGTCCGCCTGGAAGTGCCCGCGAGCGGAACCGCGGTCTCCCAGCTCACCACCGCCGTGGAGTCTTCGGGGGGTTCGGTCACCGGCCTCGACGTGACCGCATCGGGTCACGAGAAGCTCCGTATCGACGTCACCATCGCCGCGACGTCCACCGCGCACGCCGACGAGATCGTCGAGAAGCTGCGCGGCATCGAGGGCGTCAGCCTGGGCAAGGTCTCCGACCGAACCTTCCTGATGCACCTCGGCGGCAAGATCGAGATGGCGTCCAAGCACCCCATCCGCAACCGTGACGACCTCTCGATGATCTACACCCCGGGCGTCGCCCGCGTGTGCATGGCGATCGCCGAGAACCCGGAGGACGCGCGCCGCCTCACCATCAAGCGCAACTCCGTCGCAGTCGTGACCGACGGCTCCGCCGTGCTGGGCCTCGGCAACATCGGACCGATGGCCGCGCTGCCCGTCATGGAGGGCAAGGCCGCCCTCTTCAAGCGCTTCGCCGGCATCGACGCGTGGCCGATCTGCCTCGACACCCAGGACACCGACGAGATCGTCGCCATCGTCAAGGCCATCGCCCCGGGCTTCGCCGGCATCAACCTGGAGGACATCTCCGCGCCGCGCTGCTTCGAGATCGAGGCCCGGCTGCGCGAGGCCCTCGACATCCCCGTCTTCCACGACGACCAGCACGGCACCGCGATCGTCGTCCTCGCCGCCCTCACCAACGCACTGCGCGTCGTGGGCAAGGCAGTTGGAGACGTCAAGGTCGTCATGTCCGGCGCCGGCGCGGCCGGTACGGCCATCCTCAAGCTGCTCCTCGCGGCGGGCGTCAAGAACGCCGTCAGCGCCGACATCCACGGCGTCGTGCACGCGGACCGCCCCGACCTCGTCGACGCGGCCGCCGACTCCCCGCTGCGCTGGATCGCCGACAACACCAACCCCGAGGGCTACACCGGCACCCTCAAGGAGGCCGTGGTCGGCGCCGACGTCTTCATCGGCGTCTCGGCCCCCAACGTGCTCTCCGGCGAGGACGTCGCCGCCATGGCCGAAGGCGCCATCGTGTTCGCGCTCGCGAACCCGGACCCCGAGGTGGACCCGGCCGTCGCCCGCCAGACGGCCGCCGTCGTGGCCACCGGCCGCTCGGACTTCCCGAACCAGATCAACAACGTGCTGGTCTTCCCCGGCGTCTTCCGCGGTCTCCTGGACGCGCAGTCCCGGACGGTGAACACCGACATGATGCTGGCCGCCGCGAGCGCGCTGGCGGACGTCGTCGGCGAGGACGAGCTGAACGCGAACTACATCATCCCGTCGGTCTTCAACGACAAGGTCGCGGGCGCGGTCGCGGGCGCCGTCCGCAAGGCCGCCACCGCCGGCTAGGTCCGTTCGGGCGGGCCCGCACCGGGCCCGGCCCGGCGGACGGTTCGAAGGGCGGTTCGACGAGCGGCTCCGAGGGTGACCCGAAGGGCCGTTCGACGGCCGCCGCGGCGGCCGCTGTGACGGGGCCCACGGTCCGTTCCCGGCGCGTCGCGAGATGCGGGCCCGGCGGGGCGCCTCTAGGGTTGCGGGGATGCCCGCGTGGCCCGCGGTCCGCATCCAGCCGGAGCCTCTGGTGCGGACGGAGCGTCACCGCGGCGTGACTGTGGCGCTTTTCGTGTGACCCTGGCGGGTGCCGGATTGGCTTTCCCGCCGCTGGTGGGGGCAGGATGCGTAACCGGGCGAGAGGGTCTGACGTTCAGACCCGGGTCCGGGGACTGTCCGAGGGCCCTGGCAGCATCGGCTTCGATCTCACGCCTCTAAGGCAAGTTGAACACGGGAGTACAACATGAACCGCAGTGAGCTGGTGGCCGCTCTGTCCGAGCGCGCCGAGGTGACCCGCAAGGACGCCGACGCCGTTCTGGCCGCGCTCGCCGAGACCGTCGGCGAGATTGTCGCCAAGGGCGACGAGAAGGTCACCATCCCCGGCTTCCTGACCTTCGAGCGCACCCACCGTGCCGCTCGCACCGCGCGCAACCCGCAGACCGGCGACCCCATCCAGATCCCGGCCGGCTACAGCGTGAAGGTCTCCGCGGGCTCCAAGCTCAAGGAAGCCGCCAAGGGCAAGTAGTACCGCCCTTGTGCCGGGGGCCGCAGAGGCCCCCGGGACGGCAGTGGTACGTAGAACGCCAAAGGGCGGCCACCCCCGTGGGGGTGGCCGCCCTTCGGCGTTCCCGGGGCCCCGTGGGGCCCCGGGAGGGGATCAGACGAGGTCGCCGTTCGGCAGTTCGACCTTCGCGCCCAGCTCGACGAGCTTCTCCATGAAGTTCTCGTAGCCGCGGTTGATGAGGTCGATGCCGTGGACGCGCGAGGTGCCCTCGGCCGCCAGCGCCGCGATCAGGTACGAGAACCCGCCGCGCAGGTCGGGGATGACCAGGTCGGCGCCCTGGAGCTTGGTGGGGCCGGACACGACCGCCGAGTGGAGGAAGTTGCGCTGGCCGAAGCGGCACGCGCTGCCGCCCAGGCACTCGCGGTACAGCTGGATGTGAGCACCCATCTGGTTCAGCGCCGAGGTGAAGCCGAGGCGGGACTCGTAGACCGTCTCGTGGACGATCGACAGGCCGGACGCCTGGGTCAGGGCGACGACCAGCGGCTGCTGCCAGTCGGTCTGGAAGCCCGGGTGGACGTCCGTCTCCAGGTGAATGGCCTTCAGCGGGCCGCCCGGGTGCCAGAAGCGGATGCCCTCGTCGTCGATCTCGAAGGCACCGCCCACCCGGCGGAAGGTGTTCAGGAAGGTCATCATCGACCGCTGCTGCGCGCCGCGGACGTAGATGTTGCCGCCGGTCGCCAGGGCCGCGGAAGCCCACGAGGCGGCCTCCAGGCGGTCCGGGAGCGCCTTGTGGTTGTAGCCGCTGAGGCGGTCGACGCCGGTGATGCGGATGGTGCGGTCGGTGTCGACGGAGATGATGGCGCCCATCTTCTGCAGGACGCAGATGAGGTCCTCGATCTCCGGCTCGACGGCGGCGTTGCTGAGCTCGGTGACGCCCTCGGCCAGAACGGCCGTCAGCAGCACCTGCTCGGTCGAGCCGACCGACGGGTAGGGCAGGCGGATCTTGCATCCGCGAAGGCGCTGCGGGGCCTCCAGGTACTGACCGCCCTCGCGCTTCTCGATGGTCGCGCCGAACTGGCGGAGCACGTCGAAGTGGAAGTCGATCGGCCGGCCGCCGATGTCGCAGCCGCCCAGGCCCGGGATGAAGGCGTGGCCGAGGCGGTGCAGCAGCGGACCGCAGAAGAGGATCGGGATCCGGGAGGAACCCGCGTGCGCGTCGATGTCGGCGACGTTCGCGCTCTCGACGTGGGTCGGGTCGAGCACCAGCTCGCCCGGCTCCTCGCCGGGGCGCACGGTCACGCCGTGCAGCTGCAGGAGCCCGCGCACGACCCGGACGTCACGGATGTCGGGCACGTTGCGCAGACGGCTGGGCTCGCTGCCGAGAAGTGCGGCGACCATGGCCTTCGGCACGAGGTTCTTCGCGCCGCGGACACGGATCTCGCCCTCGAGCGGGGTTCCGCCGTGGACAAGCAGGACATCGTTGCCGGTCATGGATCTCGCGTTCCGGAGAGGGATGGGCAGGGGATCAGTGAAAAGGGTAAGGGGCAGTACCCCCTTGTTTGTATGGCTGACGTGGCCGTAGGACTGTCATGAATTCGGCACAGCACCCTGTGTGCGCGGCAAGTAGCGGAGTGTTGCCTTCCGGGGGTTTTCGCCGCGCGCGCTCCTTCCTGCCGCCGTGCGCCCTGAGCTGCGCACGATCCGATGTCCTCGTCAGCTCCCCCTGGAGGACGATTGTGCGAGATCATGTCCGCATGACCGAGGTGTCCTCCCTCACAGGGCGGCTGCTCGTGGCCACCCCCGCCCTCGCGGACCCGAATTTCGACCGCGCGGTCGTCCTGCTGCTCGACCACGACGAGCAGGGCTCCCTCGGCGTGGTCCTCAACCGGCCCACCCCGGTGGACGTGCGGGACATCCTGCTGCCGTGGGCGCCGCTGGCCGGTGACCCCGGAGTGGTGTTCCAGGGCGGTCCGGTGGCGCTGGACTCGGCGCTGGGCGTGGCCGTGATCCCGGGCGAGGAGGGGCCGCTCGGGTGGCGCCGGGTGCACGGCGCCATCGGCCTGGTCGACCTGGAGGCCCCGCCCGAACTGCTGGCCGCGGCGCTGGGGGGCCTGCGTATCTTCGCCGGCTACTCCGGATGGGGCCCCGGCCAGCTGGAGGCCGAGCTCGGCGAAGGCGCCTGGTACGTCGTGGACTCCGAACCGGGCGACGTGTCCTTCCCCGACCCCGAACGGCTCTGGCGGGCGGTCCTGCGCCGCCAGCGCAGCGACCTCGCGATGGTCGCCACCTATCTGGACGACCCGTCGCTGAACTGACCCCGGCGGCGTTCAGTACCCTGGCTTTATGAGCACTCTTGAGCCCGAGCGCGGGACTGGTACGGGGACCCTCGTAGAGCCGACGCCGCAGGTGTCCCACGGCGACGGCGACCACGAGCGCTTCGCCCACTACGTCCAGAAGGACAAGATCATGGAGAGCGCGCTCGGGGGCACCCCCGTCGTCGCGCTCTGCGGCAAGGTCTGGGTGCCGGGCCGCGACCCGAAGAAGTACCCGGTCTGCCCCATGTGCAAGGAGATCTACGAGTCCATGGGCGCCGGCGGCGACAAGGACAAGGGCGGCAAGGACAAGTAGGACAAGCGGGACGAGTGGAACGAGCGGGGCGGTCGGGCCGAGGAAGAAGGTCCTGACTGTTCCCGCCGAAGGGCCTCCGTGTGCGCCGATGCGCGCCGGGGGCCTTTTGCGTGCCCCGGGCGCGGGTTAGGGTCGGCGCGACGAGCGCCCTTCGGAACGACCGTTGCGCAGGGCGCAACTGGCTGGTTGTGGCGAAGGGCTGACGCATGGACCTGATCCCCGTACCTCAGGTCGCCGTTCCCGACGGGGACGGCCGGAGCTACGCCTTCGGGCCCGAGCCGGTGCTCGCCGCCGGTCCGGGCGCCGAAGGGGTCGCGCGGTGGCTGCGCCGCGAACTCGGGGCGGCCACCGGGTGGGGGCTGCCGGCGGCCCGGCCGGGCGCCCGGGGCGACGTACGGCTGGGCGTGGACCCGCAGGCCGCGGGCGGGCTCGGGCCGGAGTCGTACCGGCTCGACGTCGGCGAGGACGGCGTGGAGCTGACCGGGGCCTCCGCCGCCGGGCTGTTCTGGGGCGCGCAGACGCTGCGTCAGCTCCTCGGGCCGGACGCCTACCGCAAGGCGCCGCTGCCCGGCCGGACCTGGAGCCTGCCCCGCGTCGCGATCGCGGACGGGCCGCGCTTCGGCTGGCGCGGGATGATGCTCGACGTCGCCCGGCACTTCGTCCCCAAGGACGGGGTGCTGCGCTACATCGACCTGCTCGCCGCGCACAAGCTCAACGTGCTGCACCTGCACCTGACGGACGACCAGGGCTGGCGGGTCGAGATCAAGCGCTACCCGAAGCTCACGGAGACCGGCGCCTGGCGGGCGCGCAGCCGGTGGGGGCACCGGGCCTCCCCGCTGTGGAACGAGACCCCCCACGGCGGCTTCCACACCCAGGACGACATCCGCGAGATCGTCGCCTACGCCGCCGAGCGGCACGTGCGGGTGGTGCCCGAGATCGACGTGCCCGGGCACTCCCAGGCCGCGATCGCCGCCTACCCCGAGCTGGGGAACACCGACGTGGTGGACACCGCCGCCCTGGAGGTGTGGGACGACTGGGGGATCTCCGAGAACGTCCTCGCGCCCACCGAGGGCGTACTGCGGTTCTACGAAGGGGTCTTCGAGGAGCTGCTGGAGCTGTTCCCGGCGGAGGTGTCCCCGTTCGTGCACGTGGGCGGCGACGAGTGCCCCAAGGCGCAGTGGAAGGCCTCCCCGGCCGCGCGGGCGCGGATCGCGGAGCTGGGCGTGGACGGGGCGGACGGCCTCCAGTCCTGGTTCATCGGGCACTTCGACCGCTGGCTGGCCGAGCGCGGCCGCCGCCTGATCGGCTGGGACGAGATCCTGGAGGGCGGGCTGGCCCCCGGCGCGGCCGTGTCCTCCTGGCGCGGCTACGCGGGCGGCATCGCCGCCGCCGAGGCCGGGCACGACGTGGTGATGTGCCCCGAGCAGCAGGTGTACCTGGACCACCGTCAGACGGGCGGCGCCGACGAGCCGATGCCCATCGGGTACGTGCGTTCGCTGGAGGACGTGTACCGCTTCGAGCCGGTGCCGCCGAAGCTGTCGCCGGAGGCCGCCGCGCACGTGCTGGGCGCCCAGGCCAACGTGTGGACCGAGGTGATGGAGAACCAGGGCCGGGTCGACTACCAGGTGTTCCCGCGGCTGGTGGCCTTCGCGGAAGTGGTGTGGTCCCGGCTGCCCGAACCGGAATCCCGTGACTACGCCGGTTTCGAGGCGCGGATGGCGGGGCACTACGCGCGCCTGGACGCGCTGGGAGTGGAGTACCGGCCGCCGGGCGGCCCGCTGCCGTGGCAGCGTCGTCCGGGGGTGCTGGGCCGTCCGATCGAGGGTGCGCCTCCGATCGTGTGACCTGCGGGCGGCGCGGCCGCCGCGGCTCCCGGTGACCGGAAGCGGAACTCTTCGGAAACCCTTGGAACTCTCTCCCGAATGAGGTGGATACAGGGAAAATCGGGCGCCCGGGATGCGGGCCCGCGGCCGCCGCCCGGGCGCCTTCGCGACCCGCCCCGGCGCGCCTCCCGGTGCGCGGCCGCCCGCCGGACCGGATGGCACCCGGGAGACCCTCGCGCCGGGTGCTCCGGAAGATGTGCCAGAGTTGCCACCTCCCGGCGGTGAGCACGTACCGTACGGCGGACAGGCGTGAGCGCCGGGACCGGGACATCGGGAAGGGGCAGCTGGGTTGACCACGCACGCACCGCACGCATCGCATGCGGCTCAGGGGCCGCAACCTCCGCATGCGGCCCAGGCGGCGCAGTCCGTGACGCTGCCGGCCTCGCTCGACGAGGCCGTGGCGGCACTCACCGCCATGCCCGCGGCCGTGCCCGTGGCCGGCGGCACCGACCTCATGGCCGCCGTCAACGCCGGGCTGCTGCGGCCCGCCGCGCTGGTCGGCCTGGGCCGGATCAACGAGATCCGCGGCTGGCAGTACCAGGACGGGCACGCCCTCCTCGGCGCCGGCCTGACGCACGCCCGGATGGGACGGCCGGACTTCGCCGCCCTGATCCCGGCGCTCGCGGCGGCTGCCCGGGCCGCCGGCCCCCCGCAGATCCGCAACGCGGGCACCCTCGGCGGGAACATCGCCACGGCCGCCCCGACCGGTGACGCCCTCCCCGTGCTGGCGGCGCTGGAGGCGATGCTGATCATCGTCGGCCCCGGCGGAACCCGGCGCGAGATCCCCGTCTCCCACCTCCTGGCCGGCCGCGACATGCTCCGGCCCGGCGAACTCATCGGCTTCGTACGGGTGCCGCTGCTGCACGCCCCGCAGGTCTTCCTGAAGGCCACGGGACGTACGGGTCCGGGGCGCGCGGTGGCGTCCGTGGGGCTCGTACTCGATCCCGCGCGCCGGGGGGTGCGCTGTGCGATCGGCGCGGTCGCCCCGATGCCGCTGCGGCCGCTGGAGGCCGAGCAGTGGGTGGCCTCGCTGATCGACTGGGACGGGGAACGGACCCTGGCCCCCGAGGCACTGGAGGCCTTCGGCGAGTACGTCGCGGCCGCCTGCGTGCCCGACCAGGGGGAACCGGTGTCCTCCGGAGTACTGCATCTGCGGCGGACGGTGGCCGTACTGGCGCGCAGGGCCCTCGGGAGGGCGCTGACCTCATGAGCGAGAACGAGAACGTGAGCGGAACGACCGGCAACACGGGCAACACCGGCAACACGGGCAACACGGGCGCCGACTGGGGCTGGGAGCCGGTGCCGCACGGCGGCGAATTCGACTCCGAGGCCACGGCCTTCGTGAAACTGCCCCAGCACATGCTGGACGCGCTCGACAGCGGGGAGCCCCTCGCCGCGCCCGGGCACGGCTACGTGCCGCCGCCGATGATCGTGCCCCTCGGGTCGGCCAGCGCGGACCCGACGGCCACGGGCACCTGGACCATGCCGGTGCAGTGGCCGGAAGCCGGCGGTGGAGCCGGCGCCGGAGCGGACGCCGACGCGGGGCCGGGCCGCGGGCCCATCCCGGCGTCGATCCCGCTGCCGCCGTCGGTGGCGGCCGCCTACGGCGAGGCCGGCGGACCGGAGGCCGGGCAGGACCCGGATCCGTCCGCGACGGCCGAGTGGCAGTTCCCCGAGGCGGTGCACCAGCCCGGGGAGTCGATCACCACCGGGCAGTGGACGCTGCCGACGGGTGGCGCCGGAGAGCCGGAACCGTCCGCCGGGACCGCGGACTTCGGGAACGGCCCGCAGGACGGCTACCCGGGGGACTACCGGGGCGCGTACGCGGGCGAGGGCGGATACCCGGGCGAGTACGGCGGCGCGTACCGGGAGGACGGCCCGGGCGGCTTCCCCGGGGAATCCCCCGCCGACTACTCGGGGGAGTTCCCCGGCGCGTTCGGCGGAGACCCGCGCGGCGACGCGCAGGACCGGGGACTTCAGGACCGAGGCCTTCAGGACAGAGGATTTCAGGGCCGTGACGACCAGGCGCGTGACGGTCGTGGCCGCGCCGCCGAATCGGACTGGAGCCAGGCCCCGGCGACCCTGCCGGGCGGCGCCGCGGCCCCCTGGGCGGCCGCCGAGGGGACGCTGACCGGCGGAGTGCTGCCGGGCGTCGGCGCAACGGGCGCGGGCGCATCGGGCGCGGGCGGCGAGGACGCCGCGCGGCGGGCCGGCGGGCCCGCGGCGGGCACGCCGCGACGCGGACCGAGGGTGCTCGGCGGGCCCGGTGTCGGCACCCCGCTGCCGGAGCCGCTGCCCGAGGCCGGGCCGCAGCCGGAGCCGCTGCTGCACGCCGCCCCGGACATCGACGCCGCCCACGGCCCGGCCCGGACGCCGGTCGAGGAGCAGCGTCCGCGTCCGGTGGAGGCCGAGGCGGCGGGGCCCGGCGACACGCACGGGCACGGCTTCGAGGCGCTGCGGGCGGACTCGGACGCGGGACCGGACGCGGGCTCGGACGCGGGGCCGGATGCGGCTCCGGGGTCCGGTGCGGACGGGGTTCCGCCTGAGGACGCGGCCGCGGGGGCGGAGCCGGGCTCGGCTTCGGCACCCGTTTCGGTTTCGGCCCAGGGCGCAGCGGGGGCCGCGCCCGTGCCGGGTGAGGGCGCTGCCGACAGCGACTCGACACCCCCGGACGAGGGCGACTCCGCCGGTTTCCCGCCGCGCGGGGCGACGTACGAGGAAGAGGAAAGCCCCGCCGTCGCCCATCACGAGCACCCGGCGGCCTCCTACGTCCTGCGCGTCAACGGCGCCGACCGGCCCGTCACCGGCGCCTGGATCGGCGAGTCCCTGCTGTACGTGCTGCGCGAGCGGCTCGGCCTGGCCGGCGCCAAGGACGGCTGCTCGCAGGGCGAGTGCGGGGCCTGCGCGGTGCAGGTCGACGGCCGGCTGGTCGCCTCCTGCCTGGTCCCGGCCGCGACCGCCGCCGGGAGCGAGGTCCGCACCGTGGAGGGGCTGGCGACGGACGGGGAACTCTCGGACGTGCAGCAGGCGTTGTGCAAGTCGGGTGCGGTGCAGTGCGGGTTCTGCGTACCCGGCATGGCCATGACCATCCACGACCTGCTGGAGGGCAACCACGCCCCCAGCGACCTGGAGACCCGGCAGGCGCTGTGCGGCAACCTGTGCCGCTGCTCCGGCTACAAGGGCGTCATCGAGGCGGTCCGCGAGGTCGTCGCGGAACGCGGGGCGACCGCCGCGGACGACGCGGCCGCGGCAGCCGGTGAGCCGCGCATCCCGCACCAGGCCCAGCCCGGCGAGGGCGGCATCCACGGCGGCCAGGGCACTCCGGGCGAGCTCGGGAACCCCGGCGGGCCGGGCGACTTCGGGAACCTCGGCACCCTCGGGAACTCCGGCGCCACGGGCGGCGGCCTCGGTGACCCCGGCAACCTGGGCAACCTGGGCAACACCGGAAACCCCGGCAACCCCGGCAACCTCGGGATCCAGCACAACGGAGGCATGGCGTGAGCGGGCACGACGCGGCCACGGCGACGACCACCGTCACCACGGTGACCACCACCGCGGAAGGGGACCAGCAGCTGCCCGTACGCGGCATCGGGGCCTCCGTCCCCTCCGCGGACGCCCGCCCCAAGACCGAGGGCACCTTCCCGTACGCCGCCGACCTGTGGGCCGAGGGCCTCCTGTGGGCCGCCGTGCTGCGTTCGCCGCACGCCCACGCCCGGATCCTGTCCGTCGACACCTCGGCCGCCGCCGAGATGCCCGGCGTCCGTGCCGTCATCACCCACGCCGACGTCCCCGGCTCCGGCACGCACGGGCGCCGCATCGCCGACCGGCCCGTCTTCGCCCACGACGTCGTGCGCCACCACGGCGAGCCCATCGCCGCCGTCGCCGCCGACCACCCCGACACGGCACGCCTCGCGGCCGCCGCCATCGCGGTCGAGTACGAGCTCCTGGACGCCGTCACGGACCCCGAGCAGTCCTTCGGCGCCGCCCCGCTCCACCCGGACGGCAACCTGATCCGGCACATCCCGCTCCGCTACGGCGACCCCGAGGCGACCGGCGAGGTCGTCGTCGAGGGCCTGTACCGGATCGGCCGCCAGGACCCCGCGCCCATCGGGGCGGAGGCCGGGCTGGCCGTGCCGCGGCCCGACGGGGGCGTGGAGATCTACACCGCCTCCACCGACCCGCACACCGACCGCGACCTCGCCGCCGCCTGCTTCGGCCTGGAGCCCGACCGGGTGCGGGTCGTCGTCACGGGCGTCCCCGGCGCGACCTCCGACCGCGAGGACCCCGCCTTCCAGCTGCCGCTGGGCCTCCTCGCCCTGCGGACGGGCTGCCCGGTGAAACTGGCTGCCACCCGCGAGGAGTCCTTCCTCGGCCACGCCCACCGCCACCCGACCCTGCTGCGCTACCGCCACCACGCGGACGCCGAGGGCCGGCTGGTCAAGGTCGAGGCGCAGATCCTGATGGACGCCGGCGCCTACGCCGACGCCTCCTCCGAGTCCCTGGCGGCGGCCGTGGCGTTCGCCTGCGGCCCGTACGTCGTCCCGCACGCCTTCGTCGAAGGCTGGGCGGTCCGTACGAACAACCCGCCCTCCGGCCACGTACGGGGCGAGGGCGCGATGCAGGTCTGCGCCGCCTACGAGGGCCAGATGGACAAGCTCGCCGCCGCCCTCGGCATCGACGGCGCCGAACTGCGCCTGCGCAACGTCATGGCCACCGGCGACCTCCTGCCCACCGGCCAGACCGTGACCTGCCCGGCCCCGGTGGCGGAACTGCTGCGTTCCGTACGCGACTACCCGCTGCCCTCCCTCCCCAAGGACTCCCCGGAGGAGGACTGGCTGCTGCCCGGCGGCCCGGAGGGCGCGGGCGAGCCGGGTGCGGTGCGGCGCGGCGTCGGGTACGGCGTCGGAATGGTCCACATGCTCGGCGCCGAGGGCGCCGACGAGGTCTCCACCGCGACGGTGAAGGTGGTCGGCGGCACCGCGACCGTCATCTGCGCCGCCGTCGACACCGGCCAGGGCTTCGCCACCCTCGCCCGCCAGATCGTCCAGGAGGTGCTCGGCGTCGACGAGGTGGCGATGGCCCCCGTCGACACCGACCAGCCGCCGGCCGGGCCGTCGGCGCACGGCCGTCACACGTGGGTGTCGGGCGGCGCCGTGGAACGCGCCGCCAAGATGGTCCGCACCCAGCTCCTGACGCCCATGGCGCACAAGCTCGGCATGTCGACCGAGCTCCTCCAGATCTCGGACGGCCGGATCACGTCGTACGACGGCGCGTTCTCGATGTCGGTGACGGAGGCCATAGAAGGCAAGGAGCTCTGGGCGACCGCCCAGTGCCGCCCCCACCCGACGGAACCGCTGGACGGGGACGGGCAGGGCGACGCGTTCGTCGGCCTCGCGTTCTGCGCGATCCGCGCGGTCGTCGACGTGGACATCGAACTCGGCTCGGTCCGGGTCGTGGAACTGGCGGTCGCGCAGGACGTCGGCCGCGTCCTCAACCCGCGTCAGCTGGAGGCTCGTATCGAAGCGGGCGTCACCCAGGGCGTGGGCGCGGCCCTCACGGAGAACCTCCGCTCGGTCGCGGGCCTCGTACGCCACCCCGACCTGACGGGCTACGCCCTGCCGACCGCGCTGGACGCCCCCGCGGTGCGCATCGTCAAACTGGTCGAGGAGCGCGACGTGGTGGCGCCGTTCGGCGCGAAGGCGGCGAGCGCGGTCCCGGTGGTGACGACCCCGGCGGCGGTGGCCTCGGCGGTCCGCGCGGCCACGGGCCGCCCGGTGAACAGGATCCCGATCCGGCCGTCGGCGGCCGTCGCGGCGCCCAACTCCTGATTCCGCGCGGCACGTTGCGGGTGCCGCCCGGCGCTAGAGTGATCACCGCGAGTGTGCGGGCGGGCGCGGGGCGTGACGGAGGGGCCGGACGTGGCGGCGGAGGCAGGATTACCCGGGGCGGGTGTGGCGGCGGGCGCGGCGGACGCGCTGACGCGGCAGGCGCGGGCTCTGGAAGTCGAGTACGCGTCGATGACCGGCTACAAGAAGCTCGTCGACGACCTGCTGAGCACGCTCGACGGCTCCGAGGCCGGCGACGGGAAACTCGCCCACGGCACCCTCCCGACGGGCACGTTGGGCAGGGGCTTCGCCGAGGCCGACGCCCTCTTCGGCGCGTACGCGGCCGTCCACCGCGCGCTCCAGGGGCTCTCCCGGGGCATGGCGGGCCAGATCGAGGCCCTCGGCATCGCGATCCTGACGGCGGGCAAGGGCTACGGCGGCGTCGACGAGGACACGCAGCAGCGGATGCGGGACATCGTCAGGCAGTCGAAGCGGGACTACGTGCCGGAGCGCGATCCGCTGGCACGCGAGGAGCGGCGGGCGGGCGCGAGCGCCGGCCCGAGCGCCGGTAGGTCGAAGGGCAGCCTCTGATGGGGACGGACTTCGAGGGCCGCACGCACGGGCAGCTGCTGGCCATGATCGCCACCCTCGACCCGGAGACGGTCAAGGCCCGGGCCACCCAGCTGACGCACGCAGCGGCGACGATCGGGGAAATCGGCGAAGGCCTGAAGAAGCACCGGGTCGAGGGCTGGGAGGGCGAGGCCGCGCAGGCCTTCCGGGACTGGGCGAGCCGCGCGGGCAACGCCACGCTCCGCCTGTCCGAGTACGGCGCGGAGGGCGCCAGATGGCTGACCGAAGCCGCCCAGACCATGGTCGAGGTCAGGGCCAACACCCCTGCCTACGACACGACCGCCGCCGCCAACCTGGCCTCGGCCCGCGCGTTCCCCAACGACCCCGACGCCCACGAGACCGGCCTGCGCGCCCACACGAAGCTCACCGACGACCACGAACGGGCGATCCAGCAACTCACGAAGCTGGCCCAGTCTTACGAGCTATCGGCAACCCAACTGACCCGAGCGGAAATCCCGACGTTCCCTCCACCGCCGGGGGTGTTCGTCCCTCCGGAACGAGACACCATTTCTGACAGGGCTCGTCCTGGCGGTGGATCCGCTCACGAGAGCTACTCCGCAAGTTCGGCGTATCCGGCGTCGGGATCTGGTGCGGGACGCTCGGCTGAGATGGGGGCCGTGTCAGGTTCCCTGTCGTCTCATGGAGTCTCTCTGTCGCGCATGACGGAGCCGACATCGCCTCTGCCTTCGGCCCTGGGCCGCGAGACGGGCATGGTCCTCGACCACGTCGCGACTTTGCCGGACCGGACAACGCTGCCGACCGCCCATGCGGCTGGGGGGACAGAGGGCATTGGCGCCACTCCGCTCACGCTCCCGCCGAGTGTTGGCTTGGCTGGCTCCAGTGGCGGAGCGTTGCCCGGCGTCACGCCTTCGAGTACAGGCGGAACTCGTGCGGGCACGGTCGGCGGCACCTCGTCTCCCTCGCCGCGTGACACCGGCATCGTCGGCGGGCGGCCGATCTCTCCCAGTACATCGAGCGGGGCGATTCCGCGCGGCACGGTGATTGGAGCGGACGCTACGCATGCGGTTGGCCGCGGCATCGGGGGCGTCAGCGGTCCGTCCGGCACTCCAGGAGGGCCGTCTGGGCGGCGTCTGGCCATGGAGTCAGGCGGTGTCGTCGGCACGCGGCAGTCGGCTGTCGCTGGCCAGCCCTTTACGCAGGGAGGCTCTGGCCTTGTACGCAGCGGCATGGTGTCGGGGGCGATCGGACCTTCCGGGGTGGCTGCGCAGCCGCCGGCGGGGCGACGTGGAGATCAGAGGGGCCGCCCTGACTACCTATCCGAGGACGACGAGACCTGGCAGGGCAGCCGCCGGGTTGTCCCGCCCGTGATCGACTGAGCAGGACGGACATTGGACGGGATGTGCATGCTGAAGACGACCGCGGCCTGGGTGGGTCTGCTGCTGGCCGGGGTCGCCGTCCCTCCTGCCCAACCACAAACCATTCGCGAGCAGCAGTGGCATCTGGACGCCATGAAGGCGGATGACATCTGGAAGATCAGCACAGGCGAGGGCGTCACCGTCGCGGTTATTGACAGTGGCGTTGAACGGATCCCCGAGCTCGAGGGTCAGGTGCTTCCCGGAAGGGATTTCGCTGCAGAGCGGCAGGGGTACAAGGGAGACGAACGCACGGGCTACAACAGCCATGGCACCTCGATGGCGGCATTGATTGCGGGGTCAGGTAGACATCCGAGTGGTGACGGGGCCTTTGGTCTGGCGCCTGACGCGAAAATTCTTCCAATTCGAGTGCCGCATGAAATGGATCTGAGCACCCCAACCTGGGCCGCCGCCATTCGGCATGCCGCAGACTCGGAGGTCAAGATCATCAACCTGTCCATGGGGATTGAGGGATCGACCAAGGATGACGAAGTCCGGTCCAAAGCTGTTAGATATGCCCTCTCCAAGGGCAAGTTGGTGTTTGCTGCAGTGGGCAACGACGGGGACACGACCAACAGGCACGAATACCCGGCAGCCACGCCGGGAGTCGTGGGCGTCGGCGCCGTGAGTGCCGACGGCGATGCGACCCAGGAGTCGCAGCACGGGCCGCAAGTGGACCTGTCCGCACCCGGCATCGACATTGTCACGGCCTGCGCAGGAAAGACGGGACTCTGCACTACGCACGGGACCAGTGACGCGACCGCGCTCGCGTCCGCGTCCGCCGCGTTGCTCTGGTCCGCTTACCCCCACTGGACGAACAACCAGGTGCTCCGGGTGCTCCTGAACACCGCCGGGAAGCCCGTCGACGGGGCTGTGCGGAACGACTACGTCGGGTACGGGGTCGTGCGGCCGCGGGTGGCCGTGCCCGCGCCCGGGGATCCCGGCCCGCCGGACGTGTACCCGTTGCCGGACCTCGCGGCGGCGGCCGGGCCGGGGCGCACGCGGGCCCCCTCGGCCGGAGCCCCGCCCCCGGAGCCCGCGCCGCGGGCGGCCGACGCCAGTGCCCCGCCCTGGATCGCGCTGGGCCTCGGAGCCTGCCTCCTCATCGGCGGGGCCGTCACCGCCGTCGCCGTACGCCGTACCCACCGCTGACCGGATCCGACACGGGAGTTCACATCATGTCGTTCGACGAGGAATGGTCCGCCGCCCGGGCCACCGCCTCCATGCGGCTCAACCAGGCCCCCGCCGGAGCCGGCAGCGCGGGCCGCCCGGACCTGGAGCTCAACCAGGACCACATCGGCGCCGTCGGCTCCGAAGCGCACAAGCTCCACTCGCGGCTCCAGACCGACGGCGAGCACGCCGCCACCGCCACCGCCGAGGCGGCCGGCGCGCTGACGAGGGAGGGTTTCGCGAGCGGTGCCGCCCTGGCGAGGGCCGGCACGCGCTGGGAGAGCCAGGTCAAGACCCTCGTCGCCGCCTGCGCCCAGATCTCCAACGGCCTGAACTACTCGCTCGCGTCACACAGCAGGGACGAGCAGCAGCTCTACGCCGCGTTCACGACATCCAAGATCGACGAGTACCTCAGGTAGGCGGCGCCCGTGGTGACGTACGAGAACGTGCTGAACGCCCCACTGGACAGGCTCCAGACGGCGGCCGGCGACTGGCAGGCGATGGCGGGCAAGCTGGGGGAGCTGGCCGAGGCCGCCCGTAACGGCATGAAGGCCAAGTCCGACAAGGCCGAGTGGAGCGGGGTCACGGCCGGCGTGGCACGGCCGTTCGTGAACAAGACGGCCAAGGAGTTCGAGGACGCCGCGAAGGCGGCCAAGGGCGTCCACCAGGCGCTCACCCAGGCGCACGCCGCCTTCAAGGCCTCGCGCGACCGGCTCAAGCGGCTCTCCGAGGTGGAGGTGCCCGCCGCCGGATTCCGCGTCGACGGGAAGGGCAAGGTGCACGCCGCGCCGCTCACCACGGACGCGGAGCGCAACGCGGCCCGGCACGACCCCGACTACCAGGAAGCCCTCCGCGTCAACCTGCCGCGCTGGCAGGCGATGATCGACGCGGCGGTCGACGCCTGTGACGACACCGACCGGTCCCTCGCCCGCCTGCTCGGCGCGAACGTCAGCGCGGACCACGACTTCACCGCGCCGAAGTACGCCGGACTCTCCGCCGAGCAGGCCGGCCACGCGGTCGCTCTCGCGAGCAGGGGCCGCCGCCTCTCGCACACCGAACTGGTCGAACTCAACGAGCTGTTGGCGGACAACGCCAAAGTCCCCGAATTCGCCACCCGGTTCTACGCGGGACTCGGCCCCAAAGGCGCCCTCGAATTCTTCGGGCACATGGCGACCGACACCCACGACTGGGGCCGGCTCGACGAACAGCGGCTCAAGGACGTCCAGGAACTCCAGAAGAACCTGGGCTTCAACCTCGCCACGGCCACCAGTTCCACGACCGAACCGCACCTGCCCGACAGCTACGCCCAGGAACTCCGCCGACTCGGGACCCAGCACGTTCCGCTGGCGAAGTACGACCAGAACCCGCCCTACGGCTACCAGCTGCTCGGCGGCATCATGCGGTACGGGAACTACGACCCCAAGTTCCTGGTCCCCATCGCCGAGCACGCCACTCAAATCCACGCGAAGGACCCCGACTTCTTCAACGGGACCCGGCAGCTGAACACGCTCGGGAAGAACCTGCTCAATCCCTCCGGGACCAACGGAGCCGGATACGACCCGGTGGTCAGCTTCCTGGAGGCACTGGGACACAGCCCGGACGCGGCGAAGGTGTTCTTCGACCCGGAGCGCCCGCCGCAGGCATACCACCAGGACGGCACGGCGAAGCCGGGGCCGGCGGACCTCGGAAAGGGCGCCGACAAACAGCCGGTCAAGAGCTACCTCGACTTCTTCGCCCACGAGAAGTACGACTTCACCATCGACATGGAGGGCAGGGACCCCGCCGAACTCGACAAGATCAGGCAGTACATGCCGGACGCCCTGGGCCACGCCCTGGAAGCGGCGACGCTCGGCCACGCCTGGGACGATCCGTCACCGAAGCTGGAACGCGACGACACCTCGGCGCGCATCATGAAGGAAGTCGCCCTCAAGTACGGCGGCGACGCGGGCCTGCTCAACTCCCACGAGGCGCTCGCGGACAGCCTCGGCACCATGACCGCCGGCTACGTCGACGACGTCAACCAGGCGCTCGCCGGCAACGACCCCCG
The DNA here is from genome assembly GCF_040611935.1 of Streptomyces sp. NPDC006512. NCBI lineage: Bacteria > Bacillati > Actinomycetota > Actinomycetes > Kitasatosporales > Streptomycetaceae > Streptomyces > Streptomyces sp. NPDC006512. Next base: position 35,499 of record NZ_JBEXPG010000015.1, read on the forward strand.
TTCCCCCTTCGCCCCGAAGAACGGCGAGGACGGGCACATGGAGCTCGAACGCGGCGAAGCCCGGAAGCTGCTCAGCGCGCTCGGCCAGCACCCCGACGCCTACGCCACCGTCTCCACGGCCGAGCGGGTCTACACGACGTCGGTACTGGAGGCCCAGGTCGGCCCGGACGGCCGCGTGGACCGGGGAGCCGCACGGGAGGCGGCCCGGGTGGGCGCGGAGGTCCAGGGCATGCTCGACCAGTCGCGGGCCAACCAGGTCACGGAACACCAGGTGAAGAGGGACGAGGCCTACGACAAGGCGCTGAAGGAGCGCGGCGCGTGGATCGAGTTCGGCGCGGGAGCGACGGTCGCCGCCGGAGTCGCCTTCCTGCCGGCGACGGCCGCCGTGGGCGCGGCCGCCATCCTGGTCCCCCTCGCCGTGGAGACCGGCGGCGGGGCCCTGGAGAAGATGGCCGGGCAGGTGGTCGGAGACTGGTCCGAGGCGGCGCAGAAGCAGCACGAGGACGACGAGGAGAAGCGGCTGCGGCAGCAGGTCAACGCGATCTTCAGGTCGGGCCAGGACATGATGCTCGGGCCTTCCCAGCTGTTCATCGAGAGCCACCGCATCAGGGGGAGCGACTCGGAGTTCGCCGAGTCCATGGTGGAGGCCGCTCTGATCGGCTACGGGGTGGGCTCCGACAGGGAGGTCCAGCATGGCCACGATCCTGAGTAGGGCCCGCTGGCAGTCGGCGTGGCTCGGCGCCGTGTTCGTGGCGACGTGGGTCACCGGATGCGGCTGGGCGGGTGGTGGTGCAGGGGAAGGCACGGCTCCCGAGCGGGTCGCGGCGGCCGACATCTGCCACGGGCTGTTCAGAGGCCGGGCGGAGGGCGCGCTCCGGAAGGCCTTGCGGACGGAGGACTTTTCTCATTCCACGGACCTGGACAGCGTGCCTGCGGCGGCTTCCCTACTGAGAGAGGACCCGGTCCCGAGCCCGTTCGGGGCCGGGGAGCGGCGTATCTGCACGGTCTACGTGTACGAGGAGACCAACATCGCCGAGCTGACCGTGGGCGCGGAACGGGTGACACCGGAGATCGCGGACGCGCGCCACACCAGGATGCGGTACCGGCTGGGACGTACCGCTTGGGCGAACGAGAACAAGGGCGTCGTCTACGTCGACTGCCTCACCCCCCGCCTGCGCGGCGAGCGCCCCGCCGTTCTCGCGGTCAGTGCGTGGAACCGGACCTTTCCGTCCGGGGACGTCGCCGCGTACCGGGACGCGCACCTGTACCTCGCCCACGCGGCCGCGGTGGCGTTCGTCAGGGAGCTCGGCTGCCAGGGTGACGCGGGACTTCCGGACCGGCTGCCGGACCGGCTGGCCGTCCTGGAGGACCCGGGCCGGTAGCCGCCCGGGCCGGTAGCCGCCCGGCCCCCGGCGGTGTCCGGACATGCTGAAGGCCGTCCAGGGGACCTCCCGCCTCTGGACGGCCTTCAGTAGAAGCCGTGACCGGAATCGAACCGGCGTAACTCGCTTTGCAGGCGAGTCCCTCAACCACTCGGGCACACGGCTGTGGGGTGGTGCGTGGTGTTTCTCGGTGCTGGTGACGACCGTACGGGGGCTGCCGCGGGCGGGGGAAGGCCGGCGCGGGGGACGCAATGCGACTGCCATGCCGCGTTCACAGACCTAGGTCGCCGGGCCGAGGCGGGATCCGCCTAATTGACAGGGTCACTCGCGGGCTACGCACCTTACTCTGGGGCGATGAGCGCCCTTGAACCCCGCGTGCCGAGCGGGCCCGAGACCACCGTGCCCGTGCACGAGCCGTCGCCGCCGCAGTCGCCGCCGGGCGGGATCCTGGAGCCGGCGTACCGGGCGCTCAGCATCGGGATGATCTCGGTGATCTTCCTGATCGCGTTCGAGGCCACCGCCGTGGCGACGGCCATGCCCGTCGCCGCGCGGGAGCTGGACGGGGTCGCGCTCTACGCCTTCGCGTTCTCCGCGTACTTCACCACCAGCCTGTTCGGCATGGTCCTGTCCGGGCAGTGGTCCGACCGGCAGGGCCCGCTGCGGCCGCTCGCCGTCGGGATCGGGGCCTTCGCCGCGGGCCTGGTGTGCTCGGGGACCGCCGGGGTCATGTGGCTGTTCGTGCTCGGGCGGGCCGTGCAGGGCTTCGGCGGCGGGCTGGTCATCGTCGCCCTCTACGTGGTGGTCAGCCGGGCCTACGAGGAGCGGCTGCGGCCCGCGATCATGGCCGCGTTCGCCGCGAGCTGGGTGGTGCCGTCGATCGTCGGCCCCCTGGCCGCCGGTACGGTCACCGAGCACCTCGGCTGGCGGTGGGTGTTCCTCGGGATACCCGCGCTCGTCATCGCCCCCCTCGTCATCGCGCTGCCCGCGATACGCCGTACCGCGTCCGGTCCCGTCGACACGGGCAAGGCGCCGGCCGCCTTCGACGGGCGGCGGATCCGGCTCGCCCTCGGCATCTCGGCGGGTGCGGGGCTGCTCCAGTACGCCGCCCAGGACCTGCGGTGGCTGTCGCTGCTGCCCGGCCTCGCGGGCGCGGCCCTGCTGGTGCCGGCCGTGCTCGGGCTGCTGCCGCGCGGGACGTACCTGGCGCGGCGCGGGCTGCCGGCCGTGGTGCTGTTGCGCGGGGTCGCGGCGGGGTCGTTCATCGCCGCGGAGAGCTTCGTGCCGCTGATGCTGGTCACCCAGCGGGGCCTGAGCCCGACCCTGGCCGGGTTCTCGCTCGCGCTGGGCGGGGTGACCTGGGCGGCCGGCTCGTGGGTGCAGTCCAAGGGCAGGACGGCGCCCTACCGCGAGCGGCTGATGGTGATCGGCATGGTGCTGGTGGCCGTGGCGATCGCGGGGGCGCCGGCGGTGCTCGTGGAGTCCGTGCCCGTGTGGACGCTCGCCCTCGCGTGGGGCGTGGGCTGCCTCGGGATGGGCCTCGTCATCGGGTCGACGAGCGTGCTGCTGCTGAAGCTGTCGCCGCCGCACGAGGCGGGCACGAACTCCGCCGCGCTCCAGATCTCGGACGCCCTGGCGAACGTGGTCTTGCTCGCCGCGGGCGGCGCCGCCTTCGCCGCGCTCGGCGGGGGAGCGGTCGGCGCCGGTCACGCCGTCGCGGGGGGCGCCTCGCATCCGGCCGCCTTCGTGGTGGTCTTCCTGCCGATGGCGGCCGTCGCCCTCGTCGGCGTCTGGGTGGCGACCCGCCTCGAACCGGCCCCGGCCGCCGATTCCGCGCCCGCGTCCGGGCCCGCCGAAAAGTGAAGGTGCCGGTCCGGGGCGCGGAGTAGGTTCGCCGCATGAACCAGCTGATCATCACGCTGTCCGACACCGAGCGGGACGGGCTCGCCGATCTCGCCGACGCCTGCGGGCGGACGCCCGAGGAGCTCGCGCTGGACGCGGTACGGGCCCACCTGGCCGGTGAGCGGGAGCGGGTCGGGGCCGAGGCCGCCCGGCTGGCGGGCGCGCACGGGCCGCTGCTGCGGAGGCTGGGGCAGTGAGCGCCGTCCGCCACCTCACCCTCACCGAGGTCCTCGACCTGGCCCGGCACGCCTGCCTGGCCCAGGACCAGTCCGTCGAGATGCGCGCGCCCGGCCTGCTGGAGTCGGCGGTGCACCGGCCGCGGGCCCGGATGTTCGGGACCCCGGCCTACGAGGACGCGTACGAGCAGGCGGCCGCGCTGCTCCACGCCATCGCGACGAACCACCCCCTGGTCGACGGGAACAAGCGGACCGCGTGGCTCGCCGCCGCGACCTTCCTCGCCGTGAACGGGGTGGACCTCGCGGGCGCCGATCAGGAGGCCGCGTACGGGCTGGTCATCGACGTCGCGGCCGGTCACGTCTCCGATGTCGCCGCGATCGCCCGGCGGTTGCGCGATTTGTGACGCGTACACGGCGGGCCGGAAGGCGTCCCGTGTGACGCTCGCCGCACCCGCCGAGGTCACGGGCCTGTCCCTCCGCGAGGGGCGGGCCCGGGCCGGTAGGGTGGCCCGGTTGTCCTACGTACGACCGCGGATGACCGCGTTACGACCGCGACCCGCGACCGAGACGAACCGGAGACCGTGACTACTACCGCCTCCCACCACCTCTCACCCGCCTTCCCCGGCCGCGCGCCGTGGGGCACCGCCAGCAAGCTGCGTGCCTGGCAGGAGGGTGCCCTGAACCGGTACCTGGAGAAGCAGCCGCGTGACTTCCTCGCGGTCGCGACCCCCGGCGCCGGCAAGACGACCTTCGCGCTGACCCTGGCCTCCTGGCTGCTGCACCACCACGTGGTGCAGCAGGTGACCGTGGTCGCGCCGACCGAGCACCTGAAGAAGCAGTGGGCCGAAGCCGCCGCCCGGATAGGCATCCGCCTGGACCCGGAGTACTCGGCCGGGCCGCTGAGCAAGGACTACCACGGCATCGCCGTGACCTACGCGGGCGTCGGCGTGCGCCCGATGCTGCACCGCAACCGCTGCGAGCAGCGCAAGACCCTGGTGATCCTCGACGAGATCCACCACGCGGGCGACTCCAAGTCCTGGGGCGAGGCCTGCCTGGAGGCCTTCGACCCGGCGACCCGCCGCCTGGCCCTGACCGGTACGCCGTTCCGGTCCGACACGAACCCGATCCCCTTCGTCACGTACGAGGAGGGCAACGACGGGATCCGCCGGTCCTCGGCCGACTACACCTACGGCTACGGCAACGCCCTCGGCGACGGCGTCGTCCGGCCCGTGATCTTCCTGTCCTACAGCGGGAACATGCGCTGGCGGACGAAGGCGGGCGACGAGATCGCCGCCCGGCTCGGCGAGCCCATGACCAAGGACGCCATCTCCCAGGCCTGGCGCACGGCGCTCGACGCCCGCGGCGACTGGATGCCGAACGTGCTGCGCGCCGCCGACCAGCGCCTGACGGAGGTCAGGAAGGGCATCCCCGACGCGGGCGGCCTGGTGATCGCCTCCGACCAGGACTCGGCGCGCGCGTACGCCAAGCTGATCCGCGAGATCACGGGGACGAAGGCGACCCTGGTGCTCTCCGACGACACCGGCGCCTCCAAGAACATCGACACCTTCAGCGGGAACGACGACCGCTGGATGGTCGCGGTCCGCATGGTGTCCGAGGGCGTCGACGTCCCGCGCCTCGCGGTTGGCGTGTACGCGACGACGATCTCGACGCCGCTGTTCTTCGCGCAGGCCGTCGGGCGCTTCGTGCGATCGCGCAGGCGCGGCGAGACCGCGTCCGTGTTCCTTCCGACGATCCCCTACCTCCTCGGCTTCGCCAACGAGATGGAGGTCGAGCGCGACCACGTCCTCGACAAGCCGAAGAAGCAGGGCGAGGAGGACCCGTACGCCGAGTCCGAGAAGGAGATGGACGAGGCGAACAAGCTGGAGGACGAGGACCTCGCCGAGGACGAGCAGATGTCCTTCGAGGCGCTGGAGTCCGACGCCGTCTTCGACCGGGTCCTCTACGACGGCGCCGAGTTCGGCATGCAGGCCCACCCCGGCAGCGAGGAGGAGCAGGACTACCTCGGCATCCCCGGGCTGCTGGAGCCGGACCAGGTGCAGATGCTGCTCCAGAAGCGGCAGTCGCGGCAGATCGCGCACAGCCGGCGCAAGCCGGACGCGGAGGCGGACCTGCTGGAGCTGCCGGCCGACCGGCGGCCGGTGGTCTCCCACAAGGAGCTGCTGGAACTGCGCAAGTCGCTGAACACGATGGTCGGCGCGTACGTCCACCAGAGCGGCAAGCCGCACGGGGTGATCCACACCGAGCTGCGCCGGGTGTGCGGCGGTCCGCCGAGCGCGGAGGCGACGGCGGGGCAGCTGCGGGAGCGGATCAAGAAGGTCCAGGAGTGGGCCACGCGGATGCGGTAGCCGCCGCCGTCACCGTTGCGGTGGGAGAACGTGGAGCGGGGTCCGTGCGCGGTGCGCACGGACCCCGTTCTCGTGGTGCCTACCGCTTACGCGGTGGTACGGCGACGACGGCCGGTGCCGGCGACCAGGGCCGCACCCATGGCGAGCGCGACGCCGGCGCCACCGAGGGCCCAGCTGGTGGCCGCGTCGGTACCGGTCTCGGCGAGCTCGCCGCCCGCGTTGACGGTGCCACCGTTGTTGGTGGTGCCGCCGTTGTTGCTGTTGTCGACGATCGGCGTGGTGGAGGTACCGCCGTTCGGCTTGGTGCCGGTGTTGCCGCCGCCGTTGCCGGCGGAGACGATCTTCGACTCGGCCCAGACGGTCTCGGACCAGACGTCCTCGTCCACGTTGCTGCCGCCGGCCGCCGCGATGGCGATGTCGCCCTTGGGGGCGCCGGTGCCGAACTTCACGCGGACGTCGAGCTTGATCTTGCCCGCCGGGATCTGCAGGTCGTCGGTCAGCAGCGCGACCGGGGTGCCACCGTCGTCGATGATCTCGACCGAGTGCCAGGTGCCGTTCCAGAAGACCTGGACCTGGACGTCCTTGCCCTTGAGCTTGCCGGCCTGGTCGGCGACGGCGAGGACGAGCACGTAGCTCTCCTGCGGCTTGTTCTTCGAGTTGTCGACCGCGACGGAGAACTTCGTCCAGGTGCCGGCCTTGAAGGTGGCCGGGACGTCCTTGAGCTCCAGGACGGGGCCGGTCGCGGCCAGGTCCTCGTCCTCCAGGTCCAGCTCGGCCTCGTCGGCGACGGGCTTGGCGTCCGGCGTGGCCGGGACGACCGGCGGGACGACGGGCGGCGCGACCGGCACGACGGGCGCGACCGGCACGACGGCCGGGGTCTCGGCCGGGGCCTCGACGGCCTTCTCGGCCGGAGCCTCGGCGGCGGGCTTCGCCGCGGCGGGGGCCTCGGCGGCCGGGGCCTCCGGGGCCGGGGCCGCGTCCGGCGTGGTGACGGCGGTCGGCTGGGCCTCGTCGGCCATCGCCGGCGTCGCCATGAGGACGGTCGGACCCACCACGGCGGCGGCGGCCACGACGGCCATGCGCTTCAGGTTCACTGTTGCTTCTCTCCCCTAAGTGAGCTCAAGGCCTGTGGCCCGCCCACCCCCAACATCTTTTTGAACGTGATCAGAGTAATGGCCGTGTAAAGCGGTTTTCGGCGGATGATCATTACGAATTGATACATGCGTGCGGAGTAAACGACGCAAATCGGCGGTAGGCGCCCGGATTCTGGACGAGGCCTTCCGCTGAGCGGACCCGCTCGCTACTGTCCCCGCATCGAACGCCCCGTGGCAGCGCCGCCGCGGGAGCGCAGCCGGTGCCATGGCCGCTACCGGCGGCCTCTCCGTGCGTCGCCGAGGGACCGGCAGCGCTCCACCCCGTGAGAGTCACCGCCGCCCACCGAAAGAGGGAGAGGCGTCGTGACCGCGGAAACCTCCCAGACTCTCGACCGAGGGCTCAGGGTCCTCAAGCTGCTCGCCGACACCGACCACGGTCTGACTGTCACCGAGCTCTCCAACCGGCTCGGTGTGAACCGAACCGTCGTCTACCGCCTGCTCGCCACCCTCGAACAGCACGCCCTGGTCCGCCGCGACCTCGGCGGCCGCGCCCGCGTCGGGCTCGGCGTGCTGCGCCTGGGACGTCAGGTCCACCCCCTCGTACGCGAGGCGGCCCTGCCCGCCCTCAGGTCGCTCGCCGAGGACATAGGCGCCACCGCGCACCTGACCCTCGTCGACGGCACCGAGGCGCTGGCCGTGGCAGTCGTCGAGCCGACCTGGACCGACTACCACGTCGCCTACCGGGCCGGCTTCCGCCACCCGCTGGACCGCGGTGCGGCCGGGCGGGCCATCCTGGCCGCCCGTCAGGGCGCGCTCATCGAGCCCGGATACACCCTCACGCACGGCGAGCTCGAAGCGGGCGCCAGCGGCGCGGCCGCCCCGCTCGTCGGCATCACCGGCCTGGAGGGCAGCGTCGGCGTCGTCATGCTGGCCGACGCCGTGCCGGAGCGCGTGGGCCCGCGCGTGGTCGACGCCGCCCGCGAGGTCGCCGACGCCCTCCGCTGAGCCGTACGCCACACCGGCCGCGGCACCCGGTCAGCCGGAGCCGGGCCCCCGTACGCGGGGGCCCGGCTCCGCCGTGCCGGGACCCGTGAGTCCGGCCCCGGCTCCGCCGTGCCCGGCCCGGGCGCGGGGTGCGGGCGGGCCGGGTCGGTAGATTGGCCGGGTGCTCTCACGCCTCACACGTCTGCCGCGCCCCGCCGCCCTCGCCGTCTGCGCCGCGCCCGTCCTCGGGCTGTTCGCCGTCGCGGCCCTCGCGCCGCTGCCCTTCGTGGTCGCCGTACCCGGGCCCACGGCCGACGTGCTGGGCTCCGACCAGGGCAAGCCCGTCATCTCGGTCAGCGGCGCCCCGGTCCGCGAAACCAAAGGTCAGCTGCGCATGACCACCATCCGGGCCACCGGCCCGTCCTCGACGATGAGGCTGCACGAGCTCGTCGAGTACTGGTTCAGGACCGACCAGGCCGTGATGCCCCGGGAGGCGGTGTACCCCTCGGGCGGAAGCGACAAGGAGATCGAGGAGCACAACCTGGAGGAGATGACCAAGTCCCAGTCGGCCGCCGCCCAGGCCGCACTCGGCTTCCTCCACAAGGACCCGAAGGACGTGAAGGTCGAGCTCAACCTCGCCGACGTTGGGGGCCCGAGCGCCGGACTCCTCTTCTCCCTCGGCATCGTCGACAAGCTCGACGGCGACGGCAGCGGCGCGGACCTCACCGGCGGCCGCAGCATCGCCGGTACGGGCACCATCGACGCGGCCGGGAAGGTCGGGGCGGTCGGCGGGGTGGGCCTGAAGACCCAGGCCGCCAAGCGCGACGGGGCGAGCGTGTTCCTCGTACCGGCGGCGGAGTGTTCCGACGCCCAGGCGGACCTGCCCGAGGGGCTGCGGCTGATCCCCGTCACTTCGCTGACGGACGCCGTGAACGCGCTGCGGGGACTGAACCGGAACGAGAAGGTTCCGTCCTGCTGATCCCCGCCGGATCGCGGTCGAGGCCGCGCCAGGACGGGAAGAGCAGGGGCGACAGGGTGGTCAGCACGTAGGTGCCGCCGAAGAGGAGCAGGGCCGTCGTCACGCCGAAACCGTCGACGAGCAGGCCCGCGGCGAGCCCGCCCATCGGCATGGCCAGTTCGGAGCCGGCCGTGCTCACGCCGGCGACCCGGCTGCGCAGTTCGTCGGGCACCTTCTCGTAGAGGACCGTGGTCAGGATCGGGTTGAGCACGCCCGCGCCCAGGCCGGCCAGGGCCATGGTCACCGCGAGCGGCAGCGGGGTGTCGGTGAAGGCGGCGACCACGTACCGGGTGCCCCCGGAGACCAGGAAGGCCGCCGCGAACACCGCCCGGCGGGGGAAGCGCTCGCCCCACGCCCCGTAGAGCAGGGCCCCCAGCAGCGCGGAGCCGCCGAAGAGGGACACCATGAGGCCGAGGGCGGTGGGGCCGCCGAGGGCCTCGTCGCCGTGGACCGGGAGCAGCACCGAGGACCAGCCCTGGTCCAGCCCGTTGGTCACCATCACCATGAGGGTGATGCCCGCCAGCAGTCGCGAGCGGGCCAGGAAGCCCCAGCCTTCGGCCAGTTCGGCCCGGTACGAGGCGAACGAGACCTTCTCGGCGGTGCGTTGGGGCTCGGCGGCCGGGACTCCGCGCAGGAAGGCGGTGACCAGCAGCGCGGAGGCGGCGAAGGTGGCCGCGTCCACCAGCAGGACGGTCTCGGCGCCGAAGGCGGCGATCAGCAGACCGGCCACGGCGGCGCCGGCCATCCGGGCCCCGCGCGAGACGGCGTCGTAGAGGCTCGCCGCGCGGGGGACGCTGGTACCGGCGTGTTCGGCGAGGCTGGGGAGCAGGACGTGGCGGGCGGTCAGGCCCGGGGTGTGCACGAGGCCGCTGACGGCCATCAGCGCGCACAGCATCCAGAACTCCAGCAGGTCCGCGTGGTGCAGCAGCGGGACCGCGCCGACGGACAGGGCGCAGACGAGGTCGGAGGCGGCGGAGACCCGGCGGCGGCCGATCCGGTCGATGACGGGGCCGCCGACGAGCGCGGCGACCACGACGGGCAGGGTGGCGCAGAAGGCGACGATCCCGGCCCGGCCGGCGCTTCCCGTGGTCTGGAGCACGAACCACGGGACGCCGATCAGGGTGAGCGAACTTCCGGCGGTGGAGATCGTGTTGGCGGCCAGGACGGCCGCGAAGGGCCGTCGGTTCACGCGGTGTGCTGCCGGACGCGGGTGTGGACGTGGGCCGGCTGCATCAGCCGGATCCCGGCGGCCACCAGGGCCTCGCCGAGCCGGTTGCGCAGGGCGGGCACTGCGGGGGCGGCGGCGGGGGCCGCGTCGTGGGCCGCGTCGTGGGCGAGGCGCCAGGCGTCGGCCTCGGCGGTCAGTTCGGCGGCGCGGGCGGCGTGGGTCAGGGCGTGGTCGAAGGCGTGCACGGCAGGAACTCCTTCTGGGGAGGACGGGACCGGGGGAGGGGCGGGAACCGGGGCGGGAGGGGCGGGAGGGGCGGGAGCGGGTTACGAAGGGTCGCGGCGCGGGAGCGTGTGCGAGTGGATCCGGACCGTCTCCGCGCCCTCGGCGGGCGGCAGGTCCCGGTAGCTGTTGATCACCTCGTGCACCTTGTGGATCAGGTCGAGGGTCTGCTCGGGCGTCAGGCGCAGCGTGAAGTCGCTGAGGTCCGAGGCGGTGCGCCACTCCTTGGTCCAGTTGTGGGCGTCGCCGATCCAGGTGTTCGCCTCCTGGGCGTGGATCGTGGCGATCTCGTGCAGGAAGGCGTCGGCGGCGCCCCGCGTCTCGGGGTTGTCGTCGTACATCAGCGTCTCGTCGAAGCGGGTGCCGTCGTGGGAGGCCTTCCACCAGCGCTCGCGGCCCTTGCCGTGTTCGGGCGCGTCCTCGACGAACCCGTGCGCGGCGAGCTGCCGCAGGTGGTAGCTGGTGGCCCCGCTGGACTCCCCGAGCCGCTCCGCCAGTTGGGAGGCGGTGGCCGGCCCGTTCAGCCGCAGCGCCGCGAGCATGCGCATCCGCAGGGGGTGGGCGAGGCCGCGCAGGGAGCGGGCGTCCAGGGTGCGGACGGTGGGCTGCGGCTGCGGTGGCTGCTGCTGCGGGTCTTCCGCGTTCTTTTCGGGCATGGTTCGACCATAGAGTTGCAAAGACATCTCTGCAAGGAGTTCTTTGCAAAGGGTTCTTTGGAACTCTGGGTTCCGGATCGGGCGGCCCTCAGTCGTCCGCCGCCGCCTGCTCCACCAGCGGGATGATCCGCAGCGGTACCGGGTTCTCCATCACGATCGCCGTCGAGGCCCGCACGATCCCCTCGAAGCCGACGACCCGGTCGATCACCCGCTGGAGGTCGGCGTTGGACCGGGCCACGAGCCGGCACAGCATGTCCCCGTGCCCCGTGGTCGTGTGCAGTTCCAGCACCTCCGGCACCCCGTCCAGGTGGGCCCGTACGTCCGAGCCCTGCCCCTGCTTGATCTCCAGCGTGGCGAAGGCCGTCACCGGATAGCCGAGGGCCGCCGGATCGACCTGCGGGCCGAAGCCGCGGATGACGCCGTTCGACTGGAGCCGGTCCAGGCGCGCCTGCGCCGTGCCGCGCGCCACCCCGAGCCGGCGCGAGGCCTCCAGTACGCCGATCCGCGGCTCGCGGGCGAGCAGGACGATGAGCCGGCCGTCGAGCTCGTCGATTCCCATGGGGTTCCTCCCGGCGCTCCGGAGCTGGTCATACTGCACAGATCTCTCAGTCATCCTGGGGCTGCGCTGGTCATGTTGTACAGCGGAAATGGAAACTATTGCGCAGCTTGTGGAAGGGCGGGACTCTGCGCTCATGACTGAGTCTCTGGCGAACCTCGAAATCACCCCGCACACCGCGCGTGAGGCAGACCCCTTCCCGGTGAAGGGCATGGACGCGGTCGTCTTCGCCGTCGGCAACGCCAAGCAGGCCGCGCACTACTACTCGACCGCCTTCGGCATGAAGCTCGTGGCCTACTCCGGACCGGAGAACGGCAGCCGCGAGACCGCCAGCTACGTCCTCACCAACGGTTCGGCGCGCTTCGTCCTGACCTCGGTCATCAAGCCGAGCACGGACCACGGCCGCTTCCTGGCCGAGCACGTCGCCGAGCACGGCGACGGGGTCGTCGACCTCGCCATCGAGGTCCCGGACGTCCGCGCCGCGTACGAGTACGCCGTCGCGCAGGGCGCCCGCGGCCTGGACGAGCCGTACGAGGTCAAGGACGAGCACGGCACGGTCGTCCTCGCCGCGATCGCGACGTACGGCCAGACCCGCCACACGCTCGTCGAGCGCGGCGACTACACCGGCCCCTACCTGCCGGGCTACGTCGCCGTCGAGCCGATGGTCGCCGCGCCCGCCAAGCGGACCTTCCAGGCCATCGACCACTGCGTCGGCAACGTGGAACTCGGCCGCATGAACGAGTGGGTCGCGTTCTACAACAAGGTCATGGGCTTCACGAACATGAAGGAGTTCGTGGGCGACGACATCGCGACCGAGTACTCGGCGCTGATGTCCAAGGTCGTCGCGGACGGCACCAAGAAGGTCAAGTTCCCGATCAACGAGCCGGCGATCGCGAAGAAGAAGTCGCAGATCGACGAGTACCTGGAGTTCTACGGCGGCCCCGGCGTCCAGCACATCGCCCTCGCCTCGAACGACATCGTCGCGACCGTGCGCACCATGCGCGCGGCGGGCGTCCAGTTCCTGTCCGTTCCGGACAGCTACTACGACACCCTCGGCGAGTGGGTCGGCGACACCCGCGTGCCGATCGACGAGCTGCGCGAGCTGAAGATCCTGGCCGACCGCGACGAGGACGGCTACCTGCTGCAGATCTTCACCAAGCCGGTGCAGGACCGCCCGACGGTCTTCTTCGAGATCATCGAGCGCCACGGCTCGATGGGCTTCGGCAAGGGCAACTTCAAGGCCCTGTTCGAGGCGATCGAGCGCGAGCAGGAGAAGCGCGGCAACCTGTAGACGACCGCGTACGGCGCGCCCGGCGCGCCGGCAGCGTCCGAGGGTCCCGCCCCCGGCCCCGCCCTCCGGCGGGGGCGGGGGCGCCCCCGCGTCCAGGACGTCGGGGCGTCGGGGCGTCAGCGGTCAGCCGGCCGAGGGGGCGGGCTTCGGCGCCGGCTTCCCCGCCCCGGGCTTCTCCGCGCCCGGCTTACCCGCCCCGGGCTTCTCCGTCCCCGGCTTCCCCGCCTCGGCCTTGTCCGCGTCCGGCTTCGCCGCCTCGGGCTTCGCCGCCTCCGGCTTCGGGCGCAGCTTCGGCATCTCCGGGGCCACCCACGGCGTGCGCGGCTGCATGTTCTCCGGGCCGCCCGGCGCCGGCTGCCCGATCGTCTCCAGGGCCTGCTTCGCCAGCGGACCCCGCACCGGGGAGAAGGCCGGGTTCGTCCGCAGCGCCTCCTGGAGGTACCGGCGGGCCGCCGCCTCGTCGCCCAGGCCCCGCTCGATCATCGCCCGGTGGTAGGAGAAATCGGCGTTCCGCAGCCCCAGTTCGGTGGCCTTCTTCGCGTACTCCAGCGCCGCCTGGTCATCGCCCACCCGGTGCAGGGCCCACCCCAGCGCGTCCGCGACCTGCACGCCCTTGTGCCGGGCCCACTCCGCCGTCAGCCGGCGCACCGCCGCCGACGGATCGCCGTGGTCCGCCTCGTACAGGCCGAGCACCAGCTCCTCGTTCACCCCGTGGGAACCGCCCCGCGCCGCCAGCACGGCCAGCGACTCGTACGGGGCGCGCGCCTCGTCCTCCCGGCCCAGCGACTGCAGCAGTTCGCCCAGTTCCAGCGCCAGCCGCGGCGCCGGGGTCCGCCCGAGCGCCAGCCGGTAGTCCCGTACCGCCTCCCCGGAGCGGCCCAGCGCGGCCAGGGTCCGGGCCCGTCCGCCCAGCGCGTCCGCCTGCGCCGGGTCCGTGCGCAGCGCGGCCTCGAACTGCCGCATCGCCTCCGCCGTCTCGCCGCGCTCCCAGGACATCTCCCCGAGCCGGTACAGCACGTACGCCTTCTCCGCGGGCGCCTTCGCCGCGCCCGCCGCGTGCTCCAGCTGCATCACCGCGTCCTCGCGCCAGCCCCGGTCCCGGTACACCTGCGCGGCCCTCAGGTGCGCGGCCAGGCCCGGCCGGAGCTCCGACAGCCGCTCCATGGCCTTCTCGGCGGCCTTGTAGTCGCCGAGGCCCGTGTACGCGTCCACCAGGACCGGGTACGCCGTCCAGCGCCGCGGCGCCTGCGCCCGCACCAGCTCGCCCCACTTCTTGCCCGTCCCGAAGTCCCGCCGGGCGTTGGCCAGCGCCCCCATGCCCGTCATCGCGTCGAAGTTGCCCTTCTCCGCGGGCCGGACCTCCAGCGACCGCTTGAGGGCCTTCTCCGCCTTCGGGAACCAGGCCGGATCGGCCGTGCGCCGCGACTGCTCCAGGTACGCCGACCCGAGCACCGCCCACGAAGCCTCGTCGTCCGGATGACCCGCGACCCACTGCTCCCGGTCCGCCACCAGCGCCGTCAGGTCCACCGCCGCCGGCGGGGCGCCCATGCCGACCGCCGAGGCGGCCCGCTCGCTCGGCCCCGGCGGGCGCGCGTCGTCGGCCGTACGGGCCGGGCGGATCAGCAGGGCACCGGCGATCAGGACCACGGCGACCGCGGCCGCCACGACCGTCTTGCGGCCGGTGAAGGTCACGGGCGGCGCGGGCTGGTGCGTTTCCTCGTCGATACGGTCCATGAGGTCACTGTGCGTCAATATGAAGAGCCCGCCGAGGTGTCCGAAGCCGGTCGCGGCCGTGTTCACACCGATGGCCCCGGCTGCCACGCTGGCCCCATGGATGATGACCTCTCCGCACGGCTCGTCGCGCGCCTCGCCGAAGGACTCCCTTCCGAGGCCCTGCTCACCGACCCCCAGGTGACCGCCTCCTACGCCACCGACATGGCCAGCTTCTGCGCCGCCGGCACCCCGGCCGCCGTCGTCCTGCCCCGGACCACCGAACAGGTGCAGCACGTCCTGCGCACCGCCACCGCCCTACGGGTCCCCGTCGTCCCCCAGGGCGCCCGTACGGGCCTGTCGGGAGCCGCCAACGCCAGCGACGGCTGCATCGTGCTGTCGCTGGTCAAGATGGACCGCATCCTGGAGATCTCCGCCGTCGACCGGATCGCCGTCGTCGAGCCCGGCGTGGTCAACGCCGTGCTCTCGCGGGCCGTCGCCGCCCAGGGCCTGTACTACCCGCCCGACCCCTCTAGCTGGGAACAGTGCACCATCGGCGGGAACATCGGCACCGCCTCCGGCGGCCTGTGCTGCGTCAAGTACGGGGTCACCGCCGAGTACGTGCTCGGCCTCGACGTCGTCCTCGCCGACGGGCGGCTCCTGCGCACCGGCCGGCGCACCGCCAAGGGGGTCGCCGGATACGACCTGACCCGGCTCTTCGTGGGCTCCGAGGGGAGCCTCGGCGTCGTGGTCCGGGCCGTCCTCGCCCTGCGGCCCGCGCCGCCCCGCCAGCTGGCGCTGGCCGCGGAGTTCCCCTCCGTCGCCGCCGCCTGCGCGGCCGTGTGCGCCGTCATGGAGGCGGGCCTCGCGCCCTCGCTGCTGGAGCTGATGGACCGTACGACCGTCCGCGCCGTCAACGCCCTCGGGAAGATGGGCCTGCCCGAGAGCACCGAGGCCCTGCTGCTGGCCGCCTTCGACACCCCGGACGCCGCCGCCGGGCTCGCGGCCGTCGGCGGGCTGTGCACGGCCGCCGGGGCCACCGCCGTCGTGCCCGCCGAGGACGAGGCGGAGTCCGAACTGCTGCTCCAGGCCCGGCGGATGTCCCTGACCGCGCTGGAGGCGCTGCGCCCCGCGACGATGATCGACGACGTGTGCGTACCGCGTTCCCGGCTCGCCGAGATGCTCGACGGGACGGCCGCCATCGCCCGCGCGTACGACCTGCTCATCGGCGTCTGCGCGCACGCGGGCGACGGCAACACCCACCCCGTCGTCTGCTTCGACCCCGCCGACGAGGACGAGGCGCGGCGGGCCCGCGAGTCCTTCGACGCGATCATGGCCCTCGGCCTGGAACTGGGCGGCACCATCACCGGTGAACACGGCGTCGGCGTCCTGAAGAAGGAGTGGCTGGCCCGTGAACTGGGCCCGGTCGGACTGGAGGTGCAGCGCGGCGTCAAGCGGGCCTTCGATCCGCTCGGCCTGCTGAACCCCGGCAAGCTCTTCTGACGGCCCGGCCGCGGCGGGCCCTCGCGCCGCGGCCGGCCCGCGGCCCCGCGTCACAGGTCCCCGTCGGCTGACTCGTCCGAGGGCCACGGGTCCCGCAGCCACAGGTCGTCGGCCGGGGTCGGGGTGAGCAGCTCCGCCAGCGCCGCGTCCAGGCCGAGCCGGTCGGCCTCGGTCCCCGGCGGGACCACGCGCAGGGTCCGCTCCAGCCAGGCCGACACGGAACCGGCCGGGGCCTCCAGCAGGGCGTCGCCGTCGGGGGAGCTGAGGGCCATGCACAGGACGGCCTTGTTGTCGATCTTCGTGGGCCAGATCCGGACGTCCCCGTGGCCGCAGGGACGGAACACCCCCTCGACGAGCAGCTCGCGGGCGAACGTCCAGTTGACGGGGGTGCTGGAGCCGGTGTGGAAGGTGATGTGCACCGCGAACGGATCGTCGGTGAGGTAGAGGAGGCGGGCGGGGACGGGGACGCTGCGCTCGGGGGACAGGACCAGCTTGAGTTCCAGCTCGCGCTCGATGACGGGGTGGTGCATGACGGCCTCACTTCGGTGCGTTCGAATCCTGGCGCGGGGCCTGACCGGGCCCCACACCCGCAGAGAGCGCGCGGGGGCCCGGTCATGACGCGACTTCGGACGGGAATCCGCGGAATGGCCTGAATCTGTCGGGTGACCGAAAAGCGACGGCTGGGGCCGGGATGGGTGCGGGGCGGGGCGAATAAGAGCGCGAGGTTCGCCCGAAGGCTTGGAATCTCCCGTTACCGGACCTGTCGGGAGGGGGTTCTTGGCTATGGTCCTCCCCTTGGGTCCTCCCCTGCACAAGCCTCAAGCCACGATCGGAGTTGGGGACATTGACGGCCTCCCCTGGTGACGGCGAGCACGCTGCCCGCGAGGGCTACTACCCCGACCCGTCCATCCCCGGGTACGTCCGGTACTGGAACGGCGCCGCCTGGGTTCCGGGTACGAGCCGCCCCGCCGCCCCCGCGGACGAGACCGGGCCGGTGTTCCTCGACCAGACCTCCGTGACCGAGGCGCTGCCCGAACCGGACCCCGAACCCGTGCCCCGGCACGCGCCGCCGGGCTGGCAGGCCGACCCCGCGCACCAGGCCGGCTTCGGCGGACCCCGCGACGTCCGCGTGTCCTGGGGCGGACCGGCCGACCCGGAGCCCGAGCGCCGGCCGGCCGGCATCTCCCTGGCCCGGAGCAGGGAACAGGCCGCCGCCCAGGCCCCGGCCGCCTTCGCCCCGGCCCCCGCGCCCGCCCCCGCCCCGGCTGCCTTCGCCCCGGCTCCGGCCACCGGCCCCCCGGGCCCCGCTCCCGCCCCCGCTCCGGCCGCTCCGCTCGCCGCCGCCCCGGCCCCCGCCCGACGGCTGCCGGGACAGGCCGCCGCCGAGAGCGTGGGCATCCTCTCGGCCCGCCCGCCCGCCTGGCCCGACGCCCCCGGCGGGGGAGCGGCGTCCGGACTGACCTCGTCCTGGCCCGAGGCGGCCCCCGCCCGGTCCGCCACCCCGCGCAGCGCCCCGCCGGAGCACGCCCGCCCCAGCGCACACCGGTCCGCCGCCCCGGCCCCGGCGGCCGCCTTCCCGGCCGCGCCCCGGGACGAGGAGGTCCGCCCCGACCGCCCGGCCGCGCCCGGGACCCGTCCGGCGGAGCCCGCGCCCCGCTCCCCGGCCCCCGCGGCGCCCCGTGAGGAGCGGCCCCGCCCGGCCGTCCCCTGGGACGACGAGGCCCGCCGCGAGCCGGCCCCGGGGCAGGAGGCCCCCGCGCCCCGGCGCCGCCCCACCCTCCCGGAGAACCCGGCGCCGGCGGCGGCCGTGCCCGGGCCCGCCGCGACCCGGGCCGTCTTCGAGCGCATGGCCGAGCGCGCCGTACGCCCCGCCGGCCTGGTCCGCCGGGGCATGGCCCGCGCCCTGGACACCCTCGTCCTCGCCGCCGCCGCGGCGGGCGCCGCCGTACCCCTCGTCCCCCGGGTGACCGGCCACCTCCAGACCAAGGTCGACGCCGCCCGCGGGAGCGGGCGCACCACCACCGTCTGGCTCCTCGACGCCACCACCACCGGCTACGCGTGCCTCCTCCTGGCCGCCGTCCTGCTCTTCGGGCTGCTCTACGAGGTTCTCCCGACCGCCCGTTGGGGCCGCACCCCGGGCAAGAAGCTGTTCGGCGTCCGCGTCCTGGCCGTCGCCACCCTCCGCCCGCCCACCTTCGGCGCGGCCCTGCGCCGCTGGCTCGTCGGCGCCCTCCTCGGCCTGCCGGGCAGCCTGCGCTGCCCCTTCGACCGGACCCGCCGTCAGGCCTGGCACGACAAGGCGGCGGGCACGTACGTGGCCCGGTAGGACGGCCCCCGTCGTCAGGGTGGCGCAGTCCCTCCCCCGGACGGACGCGGTCCCGTTGCGGGCCGGGCGGGCCCGGGTTCGACTCGGGCCATGAGCACCGACCAGCCGCCGCCGGGCCAGCCGCCCGAGGACGACCCGTTCCTCAAGAAGCCCCAGGAACCGACGCCTCCGTCGGGCGGTTCGCCGTACGGCTCGCCGCCCCCCGGTGGCGGCGGGTATCCGCCCCCGCCGCCCCCCGGCGGTGCGGGCGGCGGGGGATACCCGCCCCCGCCGCCGCCCCCGTACGGCGGTGGCGGCGATCCCTACGGCGGCGGTGGCGGCTACGGCATGCCCGATCCGCTCGCGGGGATGCCCCCGCTCGCCGACTTCGGCAAGCGGCTCGCGGCGCGCGTCATCGACGTGCTCATCGTCGGAGTTCCGCTGTACCTGATCCAGCTGCCCTTCAACACCCGCCGGTACATGGTCGACACGGACCGCGGCGAGGACGCCACGGAGGTCATCACGCGGTCGTACAGCGGCACCGGTCTGCTGTGGACGCTGATCTCGATCCTCGCGTTCGTCGGCTACGACTGGTGGTTCACCAAGAAGAACGGCCAGACCATCGGCAAGAAGGCGATGGGCCTGCGCACCGCGATGCTCAACGACGGCAGCGTGCCGCCCTCCAACGCCGCGCTCGGCCGGGCCGCCCTGCTGTGGATCCCGACCCTGATCTGCTGCCTGTGCCTGTGGCCGCTCGCGCTGATCGTGTCGATGCTCATCGACAAGCCGTACAAGCAGGCCCTGCACGACAAGGTGGCCAAGACCGTGGTGGTCAGGTCGGCCTGAGCCGCCGTACGCGCGCCGGAGCGGGCGGCCGTCCCCGAAGAGGGGGGCGGCCGCCCGCTTCCGTGCGCCCGGGCCCGGTGGCGGTCGGGTCCGGAGGCACCGGCTCTCAGTGGTGTACGGGGTGCTCGACGCCCGCCTTCGCGGGCCCGGCCGCCGGAGCGGCTGCCTCCGGGGCGGCTGCCTCCGGGGCGGCCTGACGCCCGGTCCGGGCGGCGTGCCGGCCGCGCCGGCGGGGCACCGGCACGGTCAGCGCGACCAGCAGACCGAGGCCGAGCGCGGCGGCGGAGATGACGGCGACACCGAGGCCCGTGCTCGTCTGCGAGAGCAGCAGCATGGCGATCGTCGACACGACGACGGTGGCGGACCCGTAGGCGAGCTGTGCGGCAGTCGGACGCGGCATGGCGTTTTCCGTCCTCAAGGCGGGGAGGGGAGGCCGCTCGACAGGTGCGCGTGTCAAGTGACTCCCTGACGGGATTCCCGAGCCGGACGAGCGGTATGCGTGGGCCAACCCACGGTGTCGGAGCACGGGGGGCGCACGCGGGTCATCCTCCGGGCGGTTCCGAGGGGTTCTCCAGGGCGCGCGGCGGGCCGTTCGCCCCGGATGTGACCGTATGGCGGCGGAACGTCCGAATAGCGGAACTGACTGACCGCATAGTGCAGTTGTAAGGAACAAGTCAAGGTCTGTCTTTTCTCTCGACTCTCCGGTCAAATGTCGTCACTTGAGACGCGCGCCGCGCGGAACCCCCCGCTCCTATGGAGACGTTCCGACCTACGTTGCGGCCGCGGGAGGGGAACGACATCAAGTGACCAGCAACTCCGCAAGGAAGCGCGCTCTGCGTGCCGCCGCCGTCGGCGTGACGATGGCCGCGACCGCAGCCTCCGGCGCTTTCTTCACCACGGCCCAGGCCGACTCCAGCTGGGGCGGCGCACCCGCGGCCGACCACCAGGACCCGACCGCTCCGTCCAAGGAGAAGGTCAAGCACGACCTCGAAGGCCCGTTCAGCAAGCAGCAGGCGCAGCAGCGCGAGGCGGCCCTTGACCAGGTGCTGTCCGGCAAGAAGGACGTCGAGCAGCGCGGCGCGTCCAAGGTCGTGAAGCTCGACGACAAGAAGTACGTCGAGCTCGGCCGCGAGAAGACCGACAAGATCTTCACGATCCTCGTCGAGTTCGGCGACCAGGTCGACAACACGACCATGTTCGACCCGGACGGTCCGGAGGGCCCGAAGCCCCCGGCCCCCAAGTACGGCGGCACCCCCGGTCCGCTGCACAACCAGATCGCCCAGCCGGACCGCAAGCAGGACAACAGCACCGCCTGGCGCAAGGACTTCAGCCGCGACTACTTCCAGGACCTGTACTTCGGTACCGGCCAGGGCAAGAACTCGCTGAAGACCTACTACGAGAAGACCTCCTCGGGCCGTTACTCGGTCGAGGGCGAGGTCGCCGACTGGGTCAAGATCCCGTACAACGAGGCCCGTTACGGCTCGAACTACTGCGGTCAGACCAACTGCTCCAACGTGTGGGACACCGTCAAGGACGGCGTCCTCGCGTGGACCGAGGCCCAGAAGAAGGCCGGCAAGACCGACGCGCAGATCAAGGCGCAGCTGGCCCAGTACGACCAGTGGGACCGCTACGACTTCGACGGCGACGGCAACTTCAACGAGCCGGACGGCTACATCGACCACTTCCAGGTCGTCCACGCCGGTGAGGACGAGTCGGCCGGCGGCGGCGTGCAGGGCACCAACGCCCTGTGGGCGCACCGCTGGTACGCGTACGGCACCAGCGCGGGCAAGACCGGCCCCGAGGGCAACAAGGCCGGCGGCACGCAGATCGGCGACAGCGGCATCTGGGTCGGCGACTACACGATGCAGCCCGAGAACGGCGGCCTCGGCGTCTTCGCGCACGAGTACGGCCACGACCTGGGTCTGCCGGACCTCTACGACACTTCCGGTGGCGGCGAGAACGGCGTCGGCTTCTGGTCCCTGATGTCGGCGGGCTCCTGGCTCGGCACCGGCAAGGAGTCCATAGGCGACCTCCCGGGCGACATGACGGCCTGGGACAAGCTCCAGCTGGGCTGGCTGAACTACGCCGAGGCGAAGGCCGCGACGAAGTCCACCCACAAGCTGGGCGTCTCCGCGTACAACACCAAGGACAAGCAGGCGCTGGTCGTCGAGCTGCCGAAGAAGCAGGTCCGCACCGACATCGTCGCTCCCGCCGAGGGTTCCTCGCAGTGGTGGAGCAACATGGGTGACGACCTCAAGAACACCCTGACGCGCTCGGTCGACCTCACCGGCAAGACCTCCGCCGCCCTGTCCCTCAAGGGCTGGTGGGACATCGAGGCCGACTACGACTACCTCTACACCGAGGTGTCCACGGACGGCGGCGCCAACTGGACCGCCCTCGCCGGCACCGCCGACGGCGCGGCCCTCCCGGTCGACGCGGCCGGCAGCCCCTCGCTGACCGGTGTCTCGGGTGCCTGGAAGTCGCTGAACTTCCCGCTCGACGCCTACGCGGGCAAGAAGGTCGACGTCCGCTTCCGCTACCAGACGGACGGCGGCGCGGGCGGCAAGGGCTTCACGGCCGACGCCGTCACCCTCACCGCGGACGGTGCGCCGCTGTTCACCGACGGCGCCGAGAACGGCGACAACGGCTGGACCGGCAAGGGCTTCTCGCGCATCGGCGCCGGCTTCACCAAGGAGTACGCGCAGTACTACCTGGCGGAGAACCGTCGCTACGTCTCCTTCGACCAGACCCTGAAGGTCGGCCCGTACAACTTCGGTCACGCCAACACGCGTCCCGACTGGGTCGAGCACTACCCGTACCAGGACGGCCTGCTGATCTGGCTCTGGGACACCTCCCAGAAGGACAACAACACCAGCCAGCACCCGGGCTCCGGTCTGATCCTTCCGATCGACGCCAACGCCAAGCCGATGAAGTGGTCGGACGGCACCCTGCTGCGGAACAAGATCCAGCCGTACGACGCCACCTTCAGCGCGTACTCGACGGACGCCTTCACCCTGCACAAGAACGGTGAGTCGCTCTTCCTGAAGCCGAAGGCCGCCAACCTGGTCTTCGACGACGCCAAGGGCAAGTACTGGTACGACGAGAACCCGACCGGCTCGGTGAAGGTCACTGACACCAACACCAAGATCAAGATCCTCAAGGAGTCCTACGAGGGCACCGAAATGACGATCGAGGTCGGACCCTCCCGCAAGTGACCCGGTAAAACCGCAGGTCAAAGCGTGATCGGCCGTCGCCCACTAGCGGGCGGCGGCCGATCGCGTTTAGATGCGTGGTGCGAGTTTCTTATTGACGGGGGAGATGAAAAGCATGCCCGGTGGAGGTTTCGTCAGATTGCCCGGCGGCAGTGTGGTGGTGGCCCTGACGCTGCCCAGGCCATCCGGAGAAGGAGGAAATGTCCGGGTCCTCGTGCACGCCGCGAACCGCGCCCGCGCCCTGACCAGGCTGCGGAACCTCGGGATGCGGGCGGTGTACCTGCGGGGCAACGCCCAGCCGCCGACCCCGGACGAGGTCACGGCCGTCCTGCACCACCCCGACGGCCTCCTGTGGCGCTGCGCCCCCGACCGGGACCAGGAACTCTGGCACCCGATCCGCGCCCTCCTGAGAGGCGCCTAGCCCCCCTCCCGACCCCTCCGGCGGGCCCGCCGCCCCAGGGCGTCAGGCCTGCTCGCCGTCGAGGACGGCCGGGGATCCGACGAGGGTGACGCCCGCGGCGCGGAGGTCCTCCAGGGCCTTCGTGGTGGTGTGCGGGGCCACGGCGGCGGTGAGGTCGAGCAGGACGCGGGTGGTGAAGCCGGCGCGGGCGGCGTCGAGGGCGGTGGCCCTGACGCAGTGGTCGGTGGCGATGCCGACGACGTCGACCTCGGTGACCTGCCGGTCCCGCAGCCACTGGGCGAGCGTGGCCCCGTTCTCGTCGGCGCCCTCGAAGCCGCTGTAGGCGGCCTCGTACGCGCCCTTGTCGAAGACGGCGGCGACGGCGCCCGAGGCGACGGCCGGGGCGAAGTTCGGGTGGAACCCGACGCCCTCGGTCCCGGCGACGCAGTGCACCGGCCAGGAGGTCTCGTAGTCCGGGACGGCCGGGGGCCGCGCGAAGTGCGCGCCGGGGTCGACGTGGTGGTCGCGGGTGGCGACGACGTGCCGGTAGCCGGGCGTGGTCTGCCCGATCAGCTCGGTGATGGCGGCGGCGACGTCGGCCCCGCCGGAGACCGCGAGGCTGCCGCCCTCGCAGAAGTCGTTCTGTACGTCGACGACGATCAGTGCGCGGTGCATGTCGCGTGTCCTTCGGATCGGTGTGGGTGGTGCGGTGCGGTACGGCGGGGCCCTGCGGGGGCTCTTCCCCCGCCCCGCCCCTGCCCGAACCTGGGGCCCGCACCGGACCCGGGGCCGTGGTGGCTACACGTACTCGGTCGGGATCACGGCCTCGCCCCGCGAGAGCTGCGTCGCCGACAGCGGGAGGCCCGCCCGCGCCGTCCGGTGGCGTTCGCGCACCGTCTCCAGCGGTTCCCGGGCGATCACCTCGCCGGCCTTGACCAGCTGGTTCAGCAGCTGGTGGTCGGCGAGCGCCGCGGGCACCGGCCCGGTCCCGATGACCTCCGCCTCGGCGACGCCCTCCGCGTCGACCCGGCGGGCCGCCCACTTGCGCCCGCCGATGGAGGTCTTGCCGCCCGAGGACTTCTTCGCGACGGGCACCAGTGGCGCCTTCGGGTCGTCGGAGGCGGCCCGCGCCACCAGCTTGTAGACCATCGAGCAGGTCGGGTGCCCGCTGCCCGTGACCAGCTGGGTGCCGACCCCGTACGCGTCGACGGGCGCGGCGGCGAGCGAGGCGATCGCGTACTCGTCGAGGTCGGAGGTGACCACGATCCGCGTCGAGGCCGCCCCCAGCTCGTCGAGCTGCTGGCGCACCCGGTGGGCGACCAGCAGCAGGTCCCCGGAGTCGATCCGGACGGCGCCGAGGTCCTTCCCCGCGACCTCCACGGCCGTCCGCACGGCTTCCGCGACGTCGTACGTGTCCACCAGCAGGGTCGTCCCGCTGCCCAGCGAGGCCACCTGCGCGGTGAAGGCGTCCCGCTCGCTGTCGTGGACGAGGGTGAAGGCGTGCGCGCTGGTGCCGACCGTCGGGATGCCGTACCGGAATCCGGCCGCCAGGTCCGAGGTCGAGGTGAAGCCGCCCACGTAGGCGGCGCGCGCGGCGGCGACGGCGGCGAGTTCGTGGGTGCGCCGGGCGCCCATCTCGATCAGCGGGCGTCCGCCGGCCGCCGAGGACATCCGGGAGGCGGCGGCCGCGATCGCCGAGTCGTGGTTGAGGATCGACAGGATCACGGTCTCCAGCAGCACGCACTCGGCGAAGCTGCCCTCGACGCGCAGGAGCGGCGAACCGGGGAAGTAGACCTCGCCCTCCGGGTAGCCCCAGATGTCGCCCGAGAAGCGGTACGACGCCAGCCAGTCGAGGGTGCGCATGTCGACCACGGCCCGCTCCCGCAGGAACTCCAGCACCGCGCTGTCGAAGCGGAAGTTCTCCACGGCGTCGAGCACGCGCCCGGTGCCGGCCACCACTCCGTAGCGGCGCCCCTCGGGCAGCCGCCGGGTGAAGACCTCGAAGACCGAACGGCGGTCGGCCGTGCCGTTGGCCAGGGCGGCCTGCAGCATCGTGAGCTCGTAATGGTCCGTGAAGAGCGCTGTCGACGGCACGTCCACCGGCAGGCCCAGATCCGCAGGGTTCATGTCACGGATGCTAGCGCACATCTCGTCAAAGTGACGAGATGTAGGGGCCCGTTTGTGCGACGGGCCCCCCGCAGTGGCAGCATGGGACAAGTGAGTGTTGCTCCCCTTGAGATCGAACGCACCGAATCGGCCGAAGAGACCTTCGCGGTCCCGGAACCCGACGTCCCCTGGGTGACCCTGGTGCACAACGACCCGGTCAACCTCATGAGCTACGTGACGTACGTGTTCCAGGCGTACTTCGGCTATCCGAAGGACAAGGCGACCAAGCTGATGATGGACGTCCACCACAAGGGCAGGGCGGTCGTCTCCAGCGGCACCCGCGAGGAGATGGAGCGCGACGTGCAGGCGATGCACGGCTACGGGCTCTGGGCCACCCTCTCGCAGGACCGCAACTGATGGGCGGCGTGTTCGAACCCCTGAAGGGCGGCCCCGGCGCCGTCGTCGCGCTGGACGAGATCGAGATCTCCATCCTGCGCTCCCTCGCCGTCCAGCTGCTGGAGCTCATCGGCCCCGGCGAGCCCGAGCCCGCCGCGGACGCCGACCCGCTGGCCGTCCTGTTCGCCTCGGACGGGCCCACCGAACCCCCGTCCGACCCGGCGCTGGCCCGGCTCTTCCCCGACGCCTACGGCGGCCCCGGCGCGGGCCCCCGGGAGGACCCGGAGGAACTGCGCACCCGCTCGGCGGAGTTCCGCCGCTTCACCGAGAACGACCTGCGCACCCGCAAGCGGGAGGACGCGCTGGCGGTCGTGCGCAGCCTCGACGCGCTCACCCCGGCCGGCGACGGGGCGGCCGTCCTGGAGCTGACGGGGGAGCTGCCGCTGCGCTGGCTCGGCGCCCTCAACGACCTGCGGCTGACGATCGCGGCCCGGCTCGACATCACCGAGGACGACGAGAGCGCGATGCTGTTCCGGCTCCCGGACGACGACCCGCGCAAGCCGATGGTGATGGCGTACCTCTGGCTCGGCGGCCTCCAGGAGACGCTCATCGAGACCCTCTGAAGATCCCCAAGAGAGGTTCAAGGAGACGGAGCGTTCGCTCAGCGGACGCTCAAATCCGGATAACGATCAGATCACCGCGATGCGGTGATCTGATCACTTTCGGGACCTGTGTCCCGGTTTTTTTGTGCCCCGCGCCACATTTCCACCCCTCTGGAACCCGTAAGCACGTGATAAATCTTCACGATCGCCGACGGGACGCCACCCATGTCCCCCGGCCTGCTTGAACCGGCTGACCGCCGGCGTGCAACTCCATCCGTATCCGGGGGGATCGAGGACCCGATCCGCAGCCAGTGAAGGCGCGGGTCGGCGTGGAGAAAGGCGCACCAGACATGACCTCTGTGCAGGTCGAACAGCACGACAGGACGCCCGGCGAGGGCGGACAGGGCGACGGCGAGGGATACCACCGCGCGCTCGGGGCCCGCCAGATCCAGATGATCGCGATCGGCGGAGCCATCGGCACCGGCCTGTTCCTCGGGGCGGGCAAGGCGATCTCGAAGGCCGGACCGAGCCTGATCCTGGCCTACGCCATCGCGGGCCTGGTCATCTTCTTCATCATGCGGGCCCTGGGCGAGCTGCTCATGTACCGCCCCGTCTCCGGTTCCTTCTCGGACTACGCCCGCGAGTTCCTGGGCCCGTTCTGGGGGTACGCGACCGGCTGGACGTACTGGCTCTTCTGGGTCGTCACCGGCATCACCGAGGTCACCGCCGCCGCGAAGTACATGGCGTACTGGACCGACGACAGCTTCCCGCAATGGGCGTTCGCGCTGATCTTCACGGTCATCCTCTACGGCGCCAACCTGATCTCCGTGAAGCTCTTCGGCGAGCTGGAGTTCTGGTTCTCCATGGTCAAGGTCACCGCCATCGTCGGCATGATCCTGATCTGCGCCGGCATCCTCACGATCGGCTTCTCCGACGCCGCCGCGACCGCCTCCGTCTCCAACCTGTGGAACGACGGCGGCTTCTTCCCCAAGGGCATCGGCGGCACGCTGATGACCCTGCAGATCGTGATGTTCGCCTTCCTCGCGGTCGAACTGGTCGGCGTCACCGCCGGCGAGTCCAAGGACCCCGAGAAGACCCTGCCCAAGGCCATCAACACCGTGCCGTGGCGCATCGCCGTCTTCTACGTCGGCGCGCTCATCATGATCCTGTCGGTCGTCCCGTGGACGCACTTCCAGCCGGGCGTCTCCCCGTTCGTCGCCGCCTTCGAGCGCATGGGCCTCGGCATCGGCGCCGCGATCGTCAACTTCGTCGTCCTGACCGCGGCCCTGTCCTCCTGCAACTCGGGCATGTACTCCACCGGCCGCATGCTGCGCGACCTCGCGCTCAACGGCCAGGGCCCGAAGTTCTTCACCAAGCTCACGAAGAACGGCACCCCGCTGCTGGGCACCACCTTCTCCGCCGCGCTGATGCTGGTGGGCGTCTGGATCAACTACGTCGCCCCGGGCAAGGCCTTCGACTACGTCGTCTCCTTCGCCACCATCTCCGGCATGTGGGCCTGGATCATGATCCTGGTCTGCCAGATCCGCTACCGCGCCAAGGCCGACCGGGGCGAACTGCCCCAGTCCTCCTTCCGCGCCCCCGGCGCCCCCTGGACCAGCTGGTTCGCCCTGCTGTTCATCGGCATGGTCATCGTGATGATGGGCATCGACAAGGACTCCCGCGTCTCGCTGTACTGCGCCCCTCTGTGGGGTCTGATCCTCGGCGTCTCCTACCTCGTGCTGAAGTCCCGCAACCCGCGCGGAGCCGCCTTCAACAAGGTCTCCTGACCCGGGTTCCCCGGCCCTGCGGGGCCCCGGGTCCCGGCCGCCTGCCACGGCCGGGAACCGTGTCCCCGCAGCAGCCTGTCCGGCATTCGGGCCCTTCCGTACCACGCCTCGGTACGGGAGGGCCCGTCTGTCTATCCTGTCGCTCATGCTGACCCTCACCCAGGACCTGTACGACCGGATCGTCGGGCACGCCCGCGAGGACCACCCCGACGAGGCGTGCGGGATCGTGGCCGGACCGGCCGGCACCGACCGCCCCGAGCGGTTCGTCCCGATGCTCAACGCGGCCCGCTCGCCCACGTTCTACGAGTTCGACTCGAAGGACCTGCTGAAGCTCTACCGGGAGCTGGACGACCGGGACGAGGAGCCCGTCATCGTCTACCACTCGCACACCGCCACCGAGGCCTATCCCTCGCGCACCGACGTCACCTACGCGAACGAGCCCGGCGCCCACTACGTCCTCGTCTCGACGGCCGACCAGGACGGCCTCGGCGAGTTCCAGTTCCGCTCGTACCGGATCGTCGACGGAGCGATCACGGAGGAAGAAGTGCAGGTCGTAGCCAGCTACTGACCAGTATGTGAGCGGGTGGAGTCCAGGATGCGGGATCACACTCCAAACGGGGGACCGGGAATCGTTAACATGACCGCATGGTTCCCCACGACGTGAGCATCGAGACGCCCGGCAGGCTGCTGCTCGTGGCGCGGCTGCACGTCGACCTGTGCCGCCTCGCCAGCGCCATCTGTCCTGCCGCCTGAGCACCACACGCCCGAGCACACAGCCCCCCGCGCGGGGGCGCAAGAACCGCGCGCCCGCACGTTCTCAACGTTTCACGCCCTTCACGACACAGGAGCCTGCCATGGCCATCGAGGTCCGCATCCCGACCATCCTCCGCACCTACACCGCCGGCGAGAAGGCCGTGAACGGCGAGGGCGCCACCCTGGACGACCTCTTCACGGACCTGGAGACCCGCCACGCGGGCATCCGCGAGCGCATCGTCGACGAGGCGAAGGGCGGCGAGCTGCGCCGGTTCGTGAACGTCTACCTCAACGACGAGGACGTCCGCTTCCTCGACGGCATCTCCACCGCCCTCAAGGACGGCGACAGCGTCACCATCCTTCCGGCCGTGGCCGGCGGCTCGAAGTAATGCGCTACGACTCCCCGCTCGCCGCCGTCGGCAACACGCCGCTGGTCCGGCTGCCCCGGCTCTCGCCCTCCGCCGACGTGCGGATCTGGGCGAAGCTGGAGGACCGCAACCCGACCGGATCGATCAAGGACCGCCCCGCGCTCCACATGGTCGAGCAGGCGGAGAAGGACGGCCGCCTCTTCCCCGGCTGCACCATCCTGGAACCCACCTCCGGCAACACGGGCATCTCGCTCGCGATGGCCGCGAAGCTCAAGGGCTACCGGATCGTGTGCGTCATGCCGGAGAACACCTCGCAGGAGCGGCGCGACCTTCTGGCGATGTGGGGAGCCGAGATCGTCTCTTCGCCGGCGGCCGGCGGCTCGAACACCGCCGTCCGGGTGGCCAAGGAACTGGCCGCCGAACACCCGGACTGGGTCATGCTCTACCAGTACGGCAACCCGGACAACGCCGGCGCCCACTACGCCACCACCGGCCCGGAGATCCTCACCGACCTCCCGTCCATCACGCACTTCGTGGCCGGCCTGGGCACCACCGGCACCCTGATGGGCGTCGGCCGCTACCTGCGCGAACACGTAGAAGGCATCAAGATCGTCGCCGCCGAGCCCCGGTACGACGACCTCGTCTACGGCCTGCGCAACCTCGACGAGGGCTTCGTCCCCGAGCTCTACGACGCCTCCGTGCTCACCACCCGCTACTCGGTGGGCTCCGCGGACGCCGTCACCCGCACCCGGGACCTGCTCCGCGAGGAGGGCATCTTCGCGGGCGTCTCCACCGGCGCCGCCCTCCACGCGGCCATCGGCGTCGGCCGCAAGGCCCTCGCCGCCGGGGAGAGCGCCGACATCGTGTTCGTCGTCGCCGACGGCGGCTGGAAGTACCTCTCCACCGGCGTCTACACGGCGGCCACCACCGAGGAAGCCATCGAGGTCCTCCAGGGCCAGCTCTGGGCGTAGGCCGTGCGCCGTCGGCGGTGTCGGCGGCGACGGCTACGGCTACGGGGTCAGGGGGCGGCCAGCAGCTCCGCCAGCACGGCGGCGTGGCTCGCCCCCGGATCCCGGACCGCCGTCACCAGGGTGAGCGGGCCCGCCCCGGCCAGCGCCCGCAGCCGGGCCAGCTCCGCCGCCGCCCCGGCCCCGCCCAGCTCCGCCTCGTAGCGCCGCCGGAACTCCTCGGGGGAGCCCCCGGCGTGGAACCACTTCCGCAGCTCCGCCGAGGGGGTCAGCGCCCGCGGCCACTCGTCCACCGCGGCCGCCGCCTTGGACAGCCCGCGCGGCCACAGCCGGTCCACGAGCACCCGCACGCCGTCCGCCCCCGGCTCGGGCGGATCGTAGACGCGCCGCACCCGGATCACCCCGCACCGCCTCCCAGCCCCTTGACCTCGTCCCACACCGCCGGATCCAGCGTCCCCAGCCGCTTGCGGAACTCCCACAGCGACACCTCCGCCGGCCGGTCCGCCTCCAGGAAACTGCCCCGCCCCTGCCGGCCCGCGATCCCCGGCGGCAGCGGGATCACCCCGGGCCGGCGGTCGTCGTACTTCCCCGCGATCCACGCGACCCGAGCCCGCTCCCGGTGCGCCCGTACCGCCATGACCAGGCACGACCTGCCGTCCACCAGGCTCCACAGCTCGCCCGCCCGCACGTCCGGAGGCGGCCCCGCCCCGTGCGGCGGCGCCACGGCCGCCCCGCCGCGGCCCCCCAGGACCCGCCGCGGCAGCAGCACCACCACCGCCACGGCGACCACCGCGACCAGCGCGGGCCACCAGGACGTGTCCATGTACCGACCGTAGCCGCGCACGGAGCCCCCGGCGCGGCAACGCCCGTACCCCCCGTCGCTCCCCCGGGTGACAGCACAGGTGATTCCCCCCACAACGGCCTGCCGCGGAGGAGCGACCGGACGTTTCGCGCCTTACGCTCGACCCACGCACGGCCCGCATTCCGTCCACGGACCGTCCACGGAGGTTCACGCTCCATGAAGCTCACCGTCGTCGGCTGCTCGGGGTCGTTCCCGTCCGCGGAATCGGCATGTTCGAGCTACCTCGTCGAGGCCGACGGCTTCCACCTGCTCCTCGACATGGGCAACGGCTCGCTCGGCGCGCTCCAGCGCCACTGCGGTCTCTACGACCTCGACGCGATCTTCCTGAGCCACCTGCACGCCGATCACTGCATCGACATGTGCGCCTACTTCGTCGCCCGTTTCTACCGCCACGAGGGCGGCCGCTGCGGCACCATCCCCGTCTACGGACCCGAGGGCACCGAGCAGCGCCTGACCACGGCCTACGAGGACGTCCCCGACCCGAGTTCGATGAGCGAGGTCTTCGACTTCCGGGCCCTGAAGTCCGCGTCCTTCGAGATCGGCCCGTTCAAGGTGCGCACCGAGAAGGTCTGCCACCCGGTCGAGTCGTACGCGATCCGCGTCGAGCACGGGGGACGTTCGCTCGTGTACTCCGGGGACACCGGGGTCTGCCCCGAACTCGGCACGCTCGCCGAGGGCGCCGACCTCTTCCTGTGCGAGGCCTCCTTCACGCACGGCAAGGAAGACATCCCCGACCTCCACCTCAACGGCCGCGAGGCCGGGGAGTACGCCCGCGGCGGCAAGGTCGGCCGGCTCGTGCTCACCCACATCCCGCCGTGGACGGACGCGGACCAGAACCTCGCCGACGCCCGCGCCGTCTACGACGGCCGGGTCGACCTCGCTTACGCGGGCGCCGTCTACGAGGTCTGAACCCCGGCGGGACCCGGCCCGCGGCCGCGCACACGGCGAAGCCCCCGCCCTCCCTTCCGGGAGAGCGGGGGCTTCGTCGCGTACTGACCGCTGCTTACTTGGCCTCGGCCTTCTGCAGCTCGGCGAGCTCCTCGTCGGACTCGCGGCCCGGCGTGGGGAGGTTCCACTTGGTGATCGCGAAGCGGAAGACGAAGTAGTAGACGACCGCGAAGCAGAGGCCGACGCCGGCCAGGCCCCACGGGTTGTTCGCGATGCCCAGGTTCAGGAGGAAGTCGACCGCGCCGGCGGAGAACCCGAAGCCGTCGCGCATGCCCAGGGCCCAGGTCAGCGCCAGCGAGACACCGGTGAGGACCGCGTGGATCGCGTAGAGCACCGGGGCGATGAACATGAAGGTGAACTCGATCGGCTCGGTCACACCGGTGACGAACGCGGTGGCCGCGAGGGAGAACATCATGCCGCCGACGACCTTGCGGCGCTCGGGGCGGGCGCAGTGGACGATCGCGAGGCAGGCCGCCGGGAGGGCGAACATCATGATCGGGAAGAAGCCGGTCATGAACTGTCCGGCGGTCGGGTCACCGGCGAGGAAGCGGGCGATGTCGCCGTGGACGGCGCCGTTGGCACCGTCGAAGGAACCGGCCTGGAACCAGGGGAAGGAGTTCAGCAGGTGGTGCATGCCGATCGGGATGAGCGCACGGTTGGCGACACCGAAGATGCCGGCGCCGACCGAACCGGAACCGACGAGCCACTCACCGAAGTTGTGCAGACCGGTGCCGAGGACCGGCCAGATGAGACCGAAGACGATGCCGGTGACCAGACCCGCGAGGGCCGAGAGGATCGGGACCAGACGGCGGCCGCCGAAGAAGCCCGCCCAGTCCGGCAGCTTGGTCCGGTAGAACTTCTGGTACAGCAGGGCGGTGATGATGCCCATCACGACACCGCCGAGGACACCGGCGTTGACCGCGGCGTCCACGTGGATGATCTTGTCGCCGTCGACCTTGGCGACCTTCGGCAGGTTGCTGTCGGTGAAGGTGGCGAGGACCTTCTGGAAGACCAGGTAACCCGTGACCGCGGCCAGGGCGGTCGAGCCGTCCGACTTCTTGGCGAAGCCGATCGCGATGCCGACGGCGAACAGGAGCGCCATGTTGTCGAGGATCGCGCCACCACCGGCGGCCATGTACCCGGCGATCTTGAGGATGAACGTCGGGAAGACGTCCTTGTCACCGAGCATGTCGTCCGCGCCGAGGCGGAGCAGGAGCGCGCCGGCAGGCAGCACGGCAACGGGGAGCATGAGGCTCCGGCCGATGCGCTGCATGACGGCCATCACGCCAGCGCCCTTCTTCTTTTCCGCAGCAGCGGTGGCTGTGGACATGGACTTCCTCCAGTGGACAAGGCACTGCCAGGGGGTACGGAACGGGGGTGGCGGCGTCTCGGAAAGGGGGACCGCGGGGGCCGGAACGAGCCACGCGTGGTCTACACCAATGGGTGGTGTAGACCAGTTGTAACACGGTGAGGGTTAGATAAGGAACCTTCAATTTCTCGTGGTCTACGCCACACGCGCCCCAACTCGGTCCGCTATCCGGAACGGCGGCCTTCCGGACATGGCGAAGGCCCCCGGATCCTGGGATCCGAGGGCCTCGGGGGCGGGGCCGAAGGGCCCGGCGCGGTCCCCCGCGCCTTCATAACGGCTTGGCTACGCCTTGGTGTTCTCCGCCTCCATGACCGCGATCTCCTCGTCCGACTCCCGCCCCGGCGTCGGAATGTCGAACTTCGTGATCGCGAAGCGGAAGACGGCGTAGTACACGACCGCGAAGCACAGACCGATCGGAATGATCATCCACGGCTTCGTGGCCAGCCCCCAGTTGATGACGTAGTCGATCAGACCGGCCGAGAAGCTGAAGCCGTCGTGCACGCCCAGCGCCCACGTCACCGCCATCGACACGCCCGTCAGCACCGCGTGGACCGCGTACAGCGCCGGCGCCACGAAGAGGAAGGAGTACTCCAACGGCTCCGTGATGCCCGTGACGAACGAGGTCAGGCCGACCGACATCATCAGGCCGCCGACCTCCTTGCGCCGCAGCGGCTTCGCGCAGTGCGTGATGGCCAGGGCCGCCGCCGGCAGGGCGAACATCATGATGGGGAAGAACCCGGACAGGAACTGCCCCGCGTTCGGGTCGCCCGCCAGGAACATCGGGATGTCGCCGTGCACCACCTTGCCGTCCGCCCCGGTGAAGCTGCCGAACTGGAACCACACCGGCACGTTCAGGAACTGGTGCAGGCCGATCACCAGCAGCGCGCGGTTCGCGACGCCGAAGATGCCCGCGCCCCACGACCCCAGACCGACCAGCCAGTCCGAGAAGCTCTCCAGGGCGTCGCCGATCGGCGGCCAGATCCACAGGCAGAGCACGGCGAACGCGATCGCGACGAAGGTCATGACGATCGGGACCAGCCGGCGCCCGTTGAAGAAGCCCAGCCAGTCCACCAGCTTCACCCGGTGGTAGCGCCGCCAGAACCAGGCGGCGAGCAGGCCCATCACGATGCCGCCGAACACCCCCGGATTCTGGAAGGTGTACTCGGCCAGGGTGTCGTCCGGACCCAGGCAGCCGCCCCCCACGTCCTTCGTCCCCGTGGGGCAGGGCTGGGGGAAGGCGCGCAGGACGCTGCGGTAGACGAGGAAGCCGACCACCGCCGCCAGCGCCGTCGAGCCGTCCGCCTTCTTCGCCATGCCGATCGCGACGCCCACGCAGAACAGGAGCGGCAGCCCGAGGTCGCTGTTGAGCAGGGCGCCGCCCGCGCTCGCCATCACCTTCGCGACGTTCGTCCAGCCCAGGCCCTGCGCGCCGAACAGGTCGGGCTGGCCGAGGCGGTTCAGGATGCCCGCCGCCGGGAGGACGGCGATCGGCAGCTGGAGGCTCCGCCCCATCTTCTGCAAGCCCTGGAACAAACCGTTCCACCACTTCGGCTCCGGCGCCGTTGCGGTACTGCTCGCGCTCATCGCGTCCTCCCTCACCCGGCCCGTTTTTGGCAGTCGCAACACTTGCGGCACACTGGTGTAGACCAGTAGCTGGGGCAGGCTGCTGCTGATGGTCATCATTCGGCAGCTACCGGGCACGCGCCCGCGTAGATAGGCCAACCGTGAGTTACCGTGACAAAGCGGACGACGCTGGTTACGGCCGCCGAGACTCGTTCTTCGAAACACTCAGGGAGACACACATGGCCACCAAGGCTGAGAAGATCGTCGCCGGGCTCGGCGGTATCGACAACATCGAAGAGGTCGAAGGCTGCATCACCCGCCTCCGCACCGAAGTCAAGGACCCGGGCCTCGTCGACGAAGCAGCCCTGAAGGCCGCCGGCGCCCACGGCGTCGTCAAGATGGGCACCGCGATCCAGGTCGTCATCGGCACCGACGCCGACCCCATCGCCGCCGACATCGAAGACATGATGTGAGCTGAACCCACCCGGCCCGCACCACCCCGCACACGACGAGACCCCGTCCCGGACCGACCCGGACGGGGTCCTCTCGTACCCCCGCACCGACTAGGCTCACAGCCATGTCTCGCATCGACGGCCGCACGCCCGAACAGCTCCGCCCGGTCACCATCGAACGCGGATGGAGCAAGCACGCCGAGGGCTCCGTCCTCATCTCCTTCGGTGACACCAAGGTCTTCTGCACCGCCTCCTTCACCGAAGGCGTCCCGCGCTGGCGCAAGGGCAGCGGCGAAGGCTGGGTCACCTCCGAATACTCGATGCTGCCCCGCTCCACCAACACCCGCGGCGACCGCGAATCCGTCCGCGGCAAGATCGGCGGCCGCACCCACGAGATCTCCCGCCTCATCGGCCGCTCGCTGCGCGCCGTCATCGACTACAAGGCCCTCGGCGAGAACACCATCGTCCTGGACTGCGACGTCCTCCAGGCCGACGGCGGCACCCGCACCGCCGCCATCACCGGCGCCTACGTCGCCCTCGCCGACGCCGTCGCCTGGGGCCAGAAGAAGAAGCTCGTCAAGGCCGGCCGCAAGCCCCTCACCGGCACCGTCGCCGCCGTCAGCGTCGGCATCGTCGACGGCGAACCCCTCCTCGACCTCTGCTACGAGGAAGACGTCCGCGCCGAAACCGACATGAACGTCGTCTGCACCGGCGACGGCCGCTTCGTCGAGGTCCAGGGCACCGCCGAAGGCGAACCCTTCGACCGCAAGGAACTCAACGCCCTCCTCGACCTCGCCGCAGGCGGCTGCGCCGACCTCGAAGCCCTCCAGCTCGGCGCCCTCGAACTCCAGGCCCCGTAGCAACCGCGGGACGCGCACACGCGTCTACGCACACACGGGCGCACGGTCTCACCACCGTGCGCCCGTCCACGTATCCCAACAGCGGGGGGACCCCACACCATGAAGCCCAAGCTCCGCATCGCCGCCGTCGCCCTGGCCGCAGCGCTCACCGTCCCGGCCCTCACCTCCTGCGACGCCATCTCCACCGCCATGGACTGCGCCAGCACCGGAGTCGCGATAGCCGACAGCGCCAACGACCTCCAGCAGGCCGTCTCCCAGGCCGGCAACAGCCTCGACGACGCCCAGAAGGCCCTCAACGAGATCGAGGCGAGCCTCAAGAAGATCGGCGACCAGACCGACAACGCCGACCTCGGCAAGGCCGTCGACTCCATGAACACGGCCGTCAAGAACGTCCGCACCTCCATCGAGAGCGGCAACACCGCCCCCGACATCAAGCCCGTCGCCGACGCCGCCGCCGAGATCTCCAAGGTCTGCACCCCCGGCTGAACCACCCCGCGGGCCGGAAATAATGGAGCCATGACCTCCACGCCGCCCCGCCTGATCCTCGCCACCCGCAACCCGGGCAAAGTCACCGAACTGCGCGCCATCCTGTCCGACGCCGGCCTGCCGCACGACCTGGTCGGCGCGGACGCGTACCCGGAGATCCCCGACGTCAAGGAAACCGGCGTCACCTTCGCCGAGAACGCCCTCCTCAAGGCCCACGCCCTCGCCCGGGCCACCGGCCTGCCCGCCGTCGCCGACGACTCCGGCCTCTGCGTCGACGTCCTGAACGGCGCCCCCGGCATCTTCTCCGCCCGCTGGGCCGGCGCCCACGGCGACGACGCCGCCAACCTCGCGCTGCTCCTGGCCCAGCTCGGCGACATCGCCGACGAGCACCGCGGCGCCCACTTCTTCTGCGCCGCCGCCCTCGCCCTGCCGGACGGCACCGAACGCGTCGTCGAGGGCCGCCTCCTCGGCACCCTCCGCCACGCCCCCGAAGGCGGCGGCGGCTTCGGCTACGACCCGATCCTCCAGCCCCTGGGCGACACCCGCACCTGCGCCGAACTCGCCCCGGCGGAGAAGAACGCCATCTCCCACCGCGGCCAGGCCTTCCGCGCCCTGGTCCCGGCCATCAGGGAACTCCTGGGCTGACCCCCACCACAACACCGAAGGCCCGACTCACGAGAGCCGGGCCTTCGGTGTGCACGTGCGGTTGGGGGGACTCGAACCCCCACGGGTTTTACCCCACTGGGACCTAAACCCAGCGTGACTGCCAATTCCACCACAACCGCGACATTGTGACCAATTCGGACACGCTCCCCGTCCGGGTCGTGGTCAGTCTAAAGGGGTGGTGGTCCGTGGGGCGACAGGGTTGCGCGGAGCGTTCCGGCCACGTGGCCGTCGGCGGATGGCAGTTGGGGCCGTCGTGGCGAAGCGCCCCCGGTGAACGCAGAAGCCCGCACCGGTTGGGTGCGGGCTGTTCCGGCGAACGGGTGGGTCAGATGCCCAGGTCCTTGATGATCTTCGCTACGTGGCCGGTGGCCTTGACGTTGTAGAAGGCGTGCTCGACCTTGCCCTGCTCGTCGACGACGACCGTGGAGCGGATGACCCCGGTGACCGTCTTGCCGTAGAGCTTCTTCTCGCCGAACGCGCCGTACGCCGTCAGGGTCTCCTTGTCGGGGTCCCCGACGAGGGTGACCTTCAGGTGCTCCTGCTCGCGGAACTTGGCGAGCTTCTCCGGCTTGTCGGGGGAGACGCCGATGACGTCGTACCCGGCGGCGGCCAGGACGTCCAGGTTGTCCGTGAAGTCGCAGGCCTGCTTGGTGCAGCCCGGCGTCAGGGCCGCCGGGTAGAAGTACACGATCACCTTGCGGCCCTTGTGGTCGGCCAGCGAGACCTCGTTGCCGTCCGCGTCGGGCAGGGTGAAGGCGGGGGCGGTGTCGCCCGGCTGGAGTCGCTCGCTCATCTCAACAGTCTCCTCGGGAGGGGATCGGTACCTCATGAGCCTAAGCTGACGGAGCTGACAGACTGTCCATGACGGATCACGCCCACAGACGACACAACGACGGAGGCAGCGCGGTGCCGGAAGCCAGGACCCCCGCTCAGATCGAGGCGGACATCGTCCGCCGCCGCGAGCAGCTCGCCGAGACGCTCGACGAGATCGGCGTGCGCATGCACCCGAAGACGATCATCGGGGACGCGAAGGCGAGGGTCGCGTCGACCGTCGACCAGACCGCCGGGCGGGCCTTCGTCGCGGTCAACCGGCTGGTCACCGACGTGAAGGACGGGCTGCGCCACGAGGACGGGGCGCCGCGCTTCGAGCGGATCGTGCCCGTGGCGCTGCTGGCCGCCGGCGTGGTCGGGCTGGTCGTGGTGTCGGCGCGCCGCAAGCGGTGAGGACCCACCGGCGTACGGGGCGGGCCGGGGCAGGTAGGTTCGGGTCGTGAGCGAGAACACCACCCACGACAAGCTGCCCATCCGCATGCTGCACGACCGCGTGCTCGTGAAGTCCGACCTGCCCGAGGGCGAGCGGCGCTCGGGCGGCGGGATCCTGATCCCGGCGACGGCCGCCGTGGGCAAGCGGCTGGCCTGGGCCGAGGTGGTCGCGGTCGGGCAGAACGTACGGAGCGTGGAGCCGGGGGACCGGGTGCTGTACGACCCGGAGGACCGGGCCGAGGTGGAGGTGCGCGGGGCGACGTACGTGCTGATGCGCGAGCGGGACCTGCACGCGGTGGCCGCGGAGCGGCTGGAGGGGTCGAAGGACTCCACCGGGCTGTACCTGTGATCTGATCCGGCTCTGATCTGATCAGGCTCGGACCGATTCGATCTGAGCGGGATGTGGACCCCTGAGGGCTGGTGGCCGAGGTCACCAGCCCTTCGTGCTGCCCTTTGCTACGG
Organism: Streptomyces sp. NPDC006512; assembly: GCF_040611935.1. Taxonomy (NCBI): domain Bacteria; kingdom Bacillati; phylum Actinomycetota; class Actinomycetes; order Kitasatosporales; family Streptomycetaceae; genus Streptomyces; species Streptomyces sp. NPDC006512. The sequence goes on from NZ_JBEXPG010000015.1 coordinate 74,258, forward strand.
TGGAGGGGAACCCCCGACGAGACGCGCCGTACCGGGTTGCAGGACGCAAAGACGACGCACCCCCGTTCCGTCTCGTCCCGGAGGTGCCTGTCATGGCCTGGGTTCTTCTTCTCGTCGCCGGTCTGCTCGAAGTGGGCTGGTCGATCGGCATGAAATTCACCGAGGGCTTCACCCGGCTGTGGCCGTCCGTGTTCACGGGTGCCGGGATCGTCGCGAGCATGGTGCTGTTGTCGTACGCCGCCAAGACGCTGCCCATCGGTACGGCGTACGGGGTGTGGGTGGGCATCGGTGCGGCCGGGGCCGCGGTGCTGGGGATGGCGGTGCTGGGGGAGCCCGTCACCGCCGCCCGGATCTTCTTCATCTGTCTGCTGCTGGTCGCGGTCGTGGGGCTGAAGGCGACCTCCGGTCACTGAGCGGGTGCGGGCCTACTCCAGGTAGTCGGCCGGGGGCCGGCGGCGGAGGCCGGTGCCGCCCTGGGTCTGGCCCCCGTCGCTCCGGCCGCCGGTGCTCTGGCCTCCGTCCGTCTGGCCGCCCTGGTCCTGGCCGCCCTGTGTCTGTCCGCCCTGGGTCTGGCCGCCGTCCGTCCGGCCGCCGGTGGTCTGGCCTCCGTTGGTCTGGCCGCCCTGGGTCTGGCCGCCCTGGTCCTGGCCCCCGTTGGTCTGGCCGCCTTGGGTCTGGCCGTCAGTGGTCTGGCCTCCGTCCGTCCGGCCGTCCGGGGTGCGGCCTCCGTCCGTCTGGCCGCCGTCGGTGCGGCCGCCGTCCGGCGGGCCGTCCGTCGGCGGGGCGGGCGTGTCCGGGGAGAAGCTGCCGGGGGGCGGCTGGGGGGTGTCGGGCTGCTGGGGCGGGGCGGCGCCCCGCTGGAGGTCGAGGTCGAAGTCCACGGGGTCGGAGGCCTCCAGGGCCGTCTTCGTGTAGGCGGCCCAGATCCGGGCCGGGTAGCCGCCGCCTCCGATGCGCCGCTCGCCGAGGGCCCCGTACAGGGACTGGAGGGTGCCGGTGTCGGGGTCCTGGCCCATCATCGAGACGACCGTGACCAGGTCCGGGGTGTACGCGGCGAACCAGGCCGAACGGTCCAGTTCGGCGGTGCCGGTCTTGCCGGCGGCCGGGTGGCCGGCGGCGAGGGCGGCCGTCCCGGTGCCGTTGTCGACGACGCTGATCAGCATGGAGGTGGTCGTGTCGGCGGCTTCGCGGCTGATGGCCTGGTGCGGGGCGCGGTCGGGGAGGCGGATGTCGTCCCCGTCCTTGGTGATCTTCTCCACGAGGGTGTACGGGACGCGCCGGCCGTGGTCGGCGAGGGTCGCGTAGGCCTGGGTCATGTCCAGGACGCTGGCCTGCATGGTGCCGAGCGCGATGGCCGGGCCCGGGTCGAAGTTCGGGGTGTTCTCGGGGATGCCGAGGGCGATGGCCGTCTCCTTCACCGCGGCCCCGCCGACGTCGACGGCCATCTGCGCGTAGACGGTGTTGACGGAGAGGTCGGTGGCGGTGTTGACGGTGATGTTCCCGTAGGAGATCTGGCCCTCGTTCTCGGGGTCGAAGCGGATCCGGCCGCCGACGACGGGGCGCTTGTTGTCGCCGTTGTAGACGGTGTTGGGGGTGATGCGGCGGCCGTCCTGGGTGCGGGAGCCGTTCTCGACCGCGGCGGCGAAGACGAACGGCTTGAAGGTGGAGGCCACCTGGTAGTCGTGCCGGGTCGCGTTGTTCACGTACTGCTTGGTGTAGTCGATGCCGCCGTACAGGGCGACGACGTTGCCGGTGGCCGGGTCGATGGAGGCCCCGCCCGCCCGCACGAGACGGTCCGCGGGGCGCGCTGCCGGGTCGAGGTGGTCGGTCATCTCGGTCCGGACGGCGTCGGCGAAGGCGTTCTGGCGGCGTTTGTCGATGGTGGTGGTGATGCGGTAGCCGCCCTCGGCGAGGGTCTTGTCGTCGAGGACCTTGTGTTCGGTGATGTAGTCCTTGACGGCCTCGACGAGGTAGCCGCGCTGGCCCGAAAGTCCGGACGCGGGGCGGATCCTGCCCGGTTCGGGGAAAGTCGCGGCCGTGCGTTCGGCCGGGGTCATCCACTTCTTCTTGACCATGCCGTCGAGTACGTAGTTCCAGCGGGCCACGGCGCGGTCGCGGCTGCGCGGGTGGGCGATGACGTCGAAGGCGCTGGGGGAGTTGAGGAGGGTGGCCAGGTAGGCGCCTTCGGCGGTGGTGAGTTTGCCGACGTCCTTGCCGTAGTAGGCCTGCGAGGCTGCCTGGATGCCGTAGGCGTTGCGGCCGAAGTAGCTGGTGTTGAGGTAGCCCTCGAGGATGTAGTCCTTCGACTTCTCGCGGCCGAGTTTGATCGCGATGAAGAATTCCTTGACCTTGCGGTTCACCGTCTGTTCCTGGCCCAGGTAGTAGTTCTTGACGTACTGCTGGGTGATGGTCGAGCCGGACTGCTTGCCCTTGCCGGTGACGGTGTTCCAGGCGGCGCGGACCATGGCCTTCGGGTCGACGGCGCGTTCGGAGTGGAAGTCCCGGTCCTCCGCGGCCAGTACGGCTTCCTGGACGGTGGGCGGGACCTGGGAGAGCGGCACGTTGACGCGGTTGACCTCGCCGTCGCGGGCGAGCTGGGAGCCGTCGGAGTAGAGGTAGACGTTGGACTGGGCGGTGGCCGCCGCGTTGGCCGGCGGGATGTCGACCAGCAGGTATCCGGCGACGAGGGCGCCGCCCAGCAGCAGGGCGAGCAGCAGGAGTCCGCCGAGCAGCATGCGCCAGCCGGGGAGGGCGCGGCGCCAACCGGTGCGCCGTCGCCTGCCTTTGGCGGGTGCCGGCGGGCGGTTCTTTTCACCCTTGCGGGGAGCGCGTTCGAGTACGGGCTCCGCGGGCGTGCCGGGGGTGTCCGGGTCGCGAGGCGTCCAGCCCGGTGGTGGTGACTGGTCGCTCATTTCCCGGACTCCTCGTGGCCGTGCGAAATATCCACATCTGTACCTCATGGTGTCTACCCGATGGCCGGTGGTTCCGCTCCGGACGGGCATAAATCGGTCGCGTGGCTCGCCCCTCCGCACTAAGCTCGCGCGCTTTGGCCGACGTAGGAACGACGTGGAAAACGGAGGGGATACGGTGCGTCAGAGAGCGCTGCTCTACGGAGCCGTCTGGGCGGGCGGCTTCCGGCGCTACGCGGCCTACGGGACGGCGACGGCCGCAGGGGTGTTCACCAACACCGTGTTCGGTTTCATCGTCGCGTACACGTACATCGCGCTGTGGGACGAGCGGCCGGGTCTCGGCGGCTACGACCAGGCGCAGGCCCTCACCTTCGTGTGGGTGAGCCAGTCGCTGCTCGCGGCCGGGGCGATGATCGGGGGCGGTTTCCAGGAGGAGTTCCAGGAGCGGGTGCGGACGGGGGACATCGCCGTCGACCTGTACCGGCCGGCGGACCTCCAGTTGTGGTGGCTCGCCTCGGACATGGGGAGGGCGGCCTTCCATCTGCTGGGGCGCGGGGTGGTGCCGCTGCTCGCGGGGGCGCTGGCGTTCCCGCTGGCGCTGCCCGGTGATCCGGCGCGGTGGCTGTTGTTCCTGGTGTCGGTCGCGCTCGGGCTGACCGTGAGCTTCGCGGTGCGGTACCTGCTGGGGCTGGCCGCGTTCTGGCTGATGGACGGGGCGGGGATCAACCTGATGGCCACGGTCGTGACGATCTTCTTCTCGGGGATGGTGCTGCCGCTGACGGTGTTCCCGGGCGGTTTCGGCGAGGTGGTGCGGGTGCTGCCGTGGGCGGCGATGCTCCAGGTGCCGCTGGACGTCCTGCTCGGCACGCACGAGGGGGCCGGGGGAGCGGTGCGGGCGCTGGGGTTCCAGGCGGGATGGGCGCTGGTGCTGCTGGGGGCGGGGCGGCTGGCGCAGTCGGCGGCGACGCGGAAGGTGGTGGTCCAGGGTGGCTGAGGTGACGGGTGCCGCTGTCGGTACCGGTGTGGCGGAGGCGTACGAGCCGCCGGGGCGGCCGGGCGTACCGGCGGCGCGCGGGCGGGCGTGGGAGGGGCTGCGCGGCTACGGGCTGATCGTGGCGATGTGGATCCGGTCGACGATGACGTACCGGACGTCGTTCTTCCTCTCGACCTTCGGGAACGCGGCGATCACCCTGCTGGACTTCGTGACGATCTACTTGATGTTCACGCACGTGGAGGTGCTGGGCGGGTTCACGCTCCCCGAGATCGCGCTGCTCTACGGGTCCTGTTCGGCCTCGCTGGGGCTGGCTGACCTGCTCCTCGGCAACACCGACCGGATCGGGGCCCGGATCCGCGACGGCTCCCTCGACACGATGCTGGTGCGGCCGGTCCCGGTGCTCGCGCAGGTCGCGGCGGACCGGTTCGCGCTGCGCCGCCTCGGCCGGGTCGCGCAGGGCCTGGCGGTGCTGGTCTGGGCGGTTTCGGCGCTGGAGGTGGAGTGGACGGCCGGGAAGGTGCTGCTGGTGCCCGTGATGATCCTGGCCGGGGCGGGGATCTTCGGGGCCGTGATGGTGGCCGGGGCGGCCTTCCAGTTCGTCGCCGGGGACGCGGCGGAGGTGCAGAACTCCTTCACGTACGGGGGCTGCACGATGCTCCAGTACCCGCCGACGGTGTTCGCGAAGGACCTGCTGCGCGGGGTGACCTTCATCGTGCCGCTGGCCTTCGTCAACTGGCTGCCCGCGCTGTACGTGCTGGGGCGGCCCGATCCGCTCGGGCTGCCGCAGTGGGCGGCGTTCGTGAGCCCGCTGGTGGCTCTCGTGGTGTTCCTGCCCGCGTCGCTGGCGTGGCGCGCGGGTGTCCGTTCGTACCGCAGTACGGGGAGTTGAGGGTTGATGGCAGAGGCTCTGATCTCGTTGGAGGGCGTCGAGAAGGTCTTCGACGTACGCCGCCGGGTGAACTGGATCCGCAGGGAGAAGCGGCAGGTCCGGGCCGTGGACGGGATCGGCTTCGAGGTCGCGCGGGGCGAGATGGTCGGCTACATCGGGCCGAACGGCGCCGGGAAGTCGACCACGATCAAGATGCTGACCGGGATCCTCACCCCGAGCGGGGGCCGGCTGCGGGTCGCCGGCATCGACCCGGCGCGGGAGCGGATGCGTCTCGCGCACCGGATCGGGGTGGTGTTCGGGCAGCGCACGACGCTGTGGTGGGACCTTCCGCTGAAGGACTCGTACGGGCTGATGCGGCGCATGTACCGGATCCCGTCGGCGCGCTACGCGGAGAACCTGGAGCGGTGCGTGGAGCGCCTGGACCTGGCCGAGCTGCTCGACGTGCCGGTGCGGCAGCTGTCGCTGGGGCAGCGGATGCGCGGGGACATCGCGGCGGCGCTGCTGCACGATCCGGAGGTGCTCTACCTGGACGAGCCGACGATCGGGCTCGACGTGGTGAGCAAGGCGAAGGTACGGGGCTTCCTGCGGCAGCTGAACGAGGAGCTGGGGACCACGGTGCTGCTGACGACCCACGACCTCCAGGACATCGAGCAGCTGTGCGAGCGGGTGATGGTGATCGACCACGGGCGGCTGATGTACGACGGGCCGCTGGGCGGGCTGCACGAGGTGGGCCCGGAGGGGGCGGGCGAGCGGACGCTGGTGGTGGACCTGGAGGCGGAGTTCGCGCCGATCGAGGTGGCGGGGGCGCGGGTGGTGAAGGTGGAGGGGCCACGGCAGTGGCTGGCGTTCCCGGCACGGGCGTCGGCGGCGCCGCTGGTGGCGGAGGTGGCGGCGCGGTACCCGCTGCTGGACCTGTCGGTGCGGGAGCCGGACATCGAGGACGTGATCGCGCGGATGTACGCGGGGCGGGGGTGAGGCGGGGGCCGCGTGGCGTCGGCGGACTGGTGGCGTCAGGGGCTCGTGGGGCCGGAGGCGGGGCGCGGGGTCCGGCGGCGTCGGGGATAGATCAGGGTCGATCCCGGGGAGCGGCTGGGGGACGGGCCATTCAACTCGCCCGTATCTCTGCATAGGGTGGTCCGCATGAGTGACGAGCGGCCCGAGAAGCCGTTGCCGGAGAAGGCGCCGCTGCCGGAGCTGAGGGCGTCCGATGCCGACCGGGACCGGGTGGTGGAGCGCCTGCGGGACGCCGTCGCCGAGGGCCGGCTCGACATGGAGGAGTTCGAGGAGCGGCTGGAGGCGGTCTACGCGTCCCGGACGTACGCCGAGCTGGCCCCCCTGACCCGCGACCTGCCGGACGTGCCCGGGGAGGCCCCCGTGGGGGTACCGCCCGCGTCGCTGCCGGCTCAGGGCGGGGCGGCACGGCAGTCCTGGCAGTCCCGCATCGGCGGCGCGGGCACCTCCGCGACGGCCGTCGCCGTCATGTCGGGGTTCCAGCGCAAGGGCCACTGGACGGTGCCCGCCCGCTTCAACGCGGTGGCGATCTGGGGCGGCGGCGAGATCGACCTGCGCGAGGCGAACTTCGCGCAGCGCGAGGTGGTGATCACCTGCGTGGCCGTGATGGGCGGCATCCAGATCACGGTGCCGCCGGGTGTGGAGGTCGACGTACGGGGCATCGGGATCATGGGCGCCTTCGACCAGCGGGCCGCCCAGGCCCCGGCGGACCCGGGGGCTCCGCGCGTGGTGGTGAACGGCCTCGCCTTCTGGGGCGGGGTGGAGATCAAGGTCAAGGAGCCCAAGGGCCGGAAGCCGCCGAAGGGCGGCCCGGACCGGCTGGACGGCGGGACGCCCCGCAAGCGGCTGTAGGGGTCGCCCCAGGGGGTGCCGGACAGGTGCCGGACGCCCCGCACGGCGCGCCGGGAACTCCCCGGGCCGCCCGGGAGTCGGATGCTATGCAGACAAAACCGGCCACCGGGGGAAGGCAGGAGCCCGTGGAAGACGTGGACAGCCGCACGAGGGCGCGGACCGCGCCACCCCCGCCGCCCCGGGGCGCGTTCGTGTTCAACGCGGCGGACGAGGAACGGCGGCGCGGCGTCCGCCGGATGAAGACCACCGCGACGGGCCTGCTGATCCTGGTCGCGCTGGTCTACGTACTGGCCAAGTACGCCCAGCACGCCTGGGGCGCGGGCGGCTGGGCCGGGTACGTGGCGGCGGCGGCCGAGGCAGGCATGGTCGGCGCGCTCGCGGACTGGTTCGCGGTCACGGCGCTGTTCCGGCGGCCGCTCGGGCTGCCGATCCCGCACACCGCGATCATCCCGACGAAGAAGGACCAGCTGGGCGTCACCCTGGGGGAGTTCGTCGGCGAGAACTTCCTCTCCTCCGACGTCGTACGCGCCCGGCTGCACGCCCTCGGCATCGGCGGCCGCCTCGGCGCCTGGCTGGCGGAGCCCGCGCACGCCGACCGGGTCACGGCCGAGCTGGCGACGGCGCTGCGCGGGGCGCTGACCGTCCTGCGGGACTCCGACGTGCAGGCCGTCGTGGGTGAGGCGATCACGCGGCGGGCCGAGAGCGCCGAGATCGCGCCGGGCATCGGCAAGACCCTGGAGCGGGTCGTCGCGGACGGCGGGCACCGGCGGGCCGTCGACCTCGTCTGCACGAAGGCGCACGACTGGCTCGTGACGCACGGGGACTCGGTGATGGACGCCGTCCAGGGCGGGGCACCGGGCTGGACCCCGCGTTTCGTCGACCGCAAGATCGGCGACCGCGTGTACAAGGAGCTGCTCCGCTTCGTGACGGAGATGCGGGACATGCCGGAGCATCCGGCGCGGGGGGCGGTGGACCGCTTCCTGCGGGACTTCGCGGCCGACCTCCAGTCGGACACCGAGACGCGGGCGCGGGTCGAGCGGCTGAAGTCGGAGATCCTGGCGCGGGGCGAGGTGCAGGACGTGATCGCCTCCGCGTGGACCGCGATCCGCTCGATGATCATCTCGGCGGCGGAGGACGAGAAGAGCGAACTGCGGCTGCGGGTACGGGCCTCGCTGATCGCGCTGGGCGCGCGGCTGGCGACGGACGGCCGGCTCCAGGCGAAGGTGGAGGGCTGGATCGAGGGCGCGGTGGTGTACGTCGTCACCACCTACCGCGCCGAGATCACCTCCCTGATCACGGACACGGTGGCGAGCTGGGACGCGGAGCACACCTCGCGCAAGATCGAGGCCCACATCGGGCGCGACCTCCAGTTCATCCGCATCAACGGCACGGTGGTCGGCGCACTGGCGGGCCTGCTGATCTACTCGGTCTCCCGGGCGTTCGGGGCGTAGGGGGCGGGGCGGGCTCGGCCTGGCGCTCGCGCTGTACGGCCTGGCGGGGGCCGGTACCGGGGGCCGGTCTGCGGGGCGCGGCGGTGGGCCGGTGCGGGTGGGGGCCGGTGCCGGGCGGGCCCAGCGCTCGCGCTCGGGGCGGGGAGGCCCTCGCGGTGGGCGGCTCGGCGGTGCCGGTCCTGTGGTGCGCGGCGGCGGGCCGACGCGGGTGGGGGCCGATTCCGGGCGGGCGGACCCTGGCCGGGGCCGTCAGGCTTCCCCGGCCCGGGCCGGCGGGCGGGCCCTGGGCCCCGGCGGGCGGGCGGTCGGTACGGGTGCGGGGCGGCTGGCCCCGCAGAATCCACGGCGCAGGTAGCGCGGCGGGGAGCGGGGAGGCCCCCGCATCCAGGGGCAAGTACGCGCCGGGGGCGGGGCGGCCCCGCATCCAGGGGCCGGGTACGCGCCGGGGCGGGATCCCTCCTCGTAACCGCCCGGCCAGGGCATGGGCAGGGTCAGGCGCGGTCCGCCACCGCCCAGGTCGTCGCCGCCACGACGACGGCGGCTCCGATGACGGCCGGCCAGGCCCCGACCTTCTTGGCCAGCGGGTGCGCTCCCGCGAAGCCGGCGACGTACAGCGCCCCGAGCCCGGCCGCGACCGGGGTGCCGGCGCGCCGGTGCCACTCCCGCCCGGCCACGACCCCGGCGGCGCCGAGGACGACCCCGCCCAGGGGCCGCTTCTTGGTCCAGCGGGCGACGGCGTAGCCGCCGACCAGGCCTGCGGCCGCCACCACGGAACTCGGTACCCGCGCCATGTAGAACTCCCTCGGTCTTCTTGGCTGACGTTGATGCTGATGACGTGCCGACAGTCCGACGCACACGCCCCGTCCACGAGGCTAACGCGGCCTCCTGGCCACCCGGCGGGCGCCCACCGCGCCGAGCACGAGCACGGCCCCGCCGATGACGCCGTGCGGCACCGCGTCCTGTACGGCACGCGGCAACACCGCGACGACCCCGAGGACGAGCAGGAAGGCGAGTGCGTACCGGCGCGCGATGCGCAGCAGTCTGTCCACGGGCTGCTCAACGCCGTGGCCGGGCGTGCGACACGGACGGCGCGGAGGCGATTTGTCGCACACTCTCCGTTTCTGCGGACGGCCCGGGCAGGGAACCCCGAAGGCGTAGATTCGGTCTTCCAGGGGGAAACCCGCTCAACCCACCACCAGGAGTCGACGCCTTGATCTCTTACGGACGAGCCGTCCTCGACCTCGCGGACGAGCTGGTCGACGCCTACGCGGACGTGTTCTCCGGACCGCCGTGGAACGAAGGTGAAGAAACCATTCGCCAGTTTTCGGCCCGGCTCCAGACGGACGTCCGGCGCACGGGATTCCGTACGGCCTTCGTCCAGTCCGCGACCGGCATCGACGGCTTCGCCACCGGCTGGCTGACCCCGGCCCCCTTCCCGAAGAACCGCGCCTACCCGCAGGTCGCCGCCCAGCTTGGCGCGGCCCGCGTACGGGAACTGCTCGTCGGGGCCCTGGAGATCGACGAGCTGGCCGTACGAGGCTACGCGCGCGGCCACGGCACCGGCCGGGCCCTGCTCACCGAGATCACCGCCGACGCCCCCGAGGGCCGGGCGTGGCTGCTGACCTCACGCCTGGCGACGGACACGGTGGCCACCTACCGCCGCCTGGGCTGGCGCGAGGTCCCCGCCCTCCCCGGCACCGAAACGGGCGTAGTCGTCTTCCTGTCCCCCACCCACCCAACCCCCTGACACCCCCACCTCCCCGGCCCCCAGCTCAACCCACCCGCCCGGAGTGCCCGCCCCGCGACGACGCCGTGCGCCCCGCCCGCGCTCCCGCCCGGCCCGCCCCGCCCGGGCCGGCCCCCCGCTGCGGTCCCGTTCGCCCGCCGGAGGGGGTCCGCCCTCCCCGTGTCACGAACCTCCGTACGCGGGGTAGCCCGCCCACGGCGCCGGGCATATCCGGGCCATGATCACCACACCGCAGCCGAAGCCCAACTCCTCCCTCGTGAAGCCGGCCCGACGGCAGCTCGGCCTCGCCACCCGGCACCAGCTCACCGCGAACGCCGGGATCCCCGCCGGCACGATCACCTCCCGCACCCGCCCCGGCGGCCCCTGGCAGCGCCTGCTGCCCCGGGTCTACCTCCTGCAGACCGGCCCCCCTGACCCCCGCCAGCGCGCGCTCGCCGCCGTCCTGTACGCCGCCGAACCCACCGCCGACCCGCTCTCCGGCGAGACGGCCGTCCTCACCGGCGGCGCCGCCCTCGCCCTCCTCGGCATCCGCGACACCCCGCACACCCCGGCCGAGGTCCTGATCCGAGCCCCGCGCCGGCTCGCCCCCGCCCCCGGGGTCCGCCCCCGCACCACGAACCGCTGGCCCCGCACCATGACCGTGTCCGGCGTCCCCGCGGCCCACCCCGTACGCGCCGCCGCCGACTTGGCGGCCCGCACGGAACCCGGAGCGCTCCCCGACCGCATCCGCTCCGTGCTGGCCCAGGTCGTCCAGGCGGGCTGGTGCCACCCGCACGACCTCCACGCCGAACTCCGCACCTCCCGCCTCCTCACCCGCCCCGCTGTCCGCGCGGCCGCCGCCGAACTCCTGGCCGGGGTCCGCTCGGTCGCCGAGGCCCGGGCCCGCGACACCCTCGAGGCCACCGACCTGCCGACCCCGCTCTGGAACGCCCGCCTCTACACCCCGGACGGCGCCTTCCTGGCCAGCCCGGACGCCTACTGGCCCGACGAGGGCGTGGCCCTGGAGGTCGACTCGGCCGAGTACCACTACACCCGCGACGCCTGGCAGGCCACCCTCCGCCGGCGCCTGCGCCTGGAGTCCCACGGCATCCTTGTGGTCAGCGCGACCCCGTCGATGCTCCGCGACACCCCGGCCGAAGTCCTCGCCGCCCTCCGCACCCTCCTCACCCTCACGACCCCCCGCCCCACCCCACCCACAGCCCAAGCCCGCGGCCACCAACAGCTCCCGCTCCCGCTCGGCTACTGAGCGGATGCCGCCAATAGGTATCCGACGTCCTCGTGCCGGCCAGCGTGGTGGAAGGCGGCGGTGATGTTCAGTACCGCCTGTTTGTCGGCGCGCTGGGAGGCGCCGGTGAGAACGGCGTCGGCGGCTTCGTGGAGCCCCGTGCTCCGGCAGGACGAGACGGCCTCCAAGAGCTGAAGGGGCGTCAAGGTCGTACCGGCCCGCCACAGCAGGATGGCCGCGTCGCGGTGTCTGTCCTCCGACAGATAGCGCGCAACGGTCTCCAGTTCAGTCCAAGCGGCCCCGTCCGTGTATTGCGCGGGGTGCCGGTCCCCCTCGTGCTGGGGGACCGGCACCCCAGCCGCGGGCGCCGCCCGTGCGGATCGGGACGCCAGCTTCTGCTTCCGCTGCGCGCGTCGTTCGTGCTTGATCCGGTAAGCGGTGCGATAGGCCGGCGTCTTCCGCTCCACCGGAGGGGAGTCCAGGGTTCCCGGTACCCGCTCCGAACTGGCCGCTGTACAGCACAGGCAGTGCCGGGCGGAGGCACGGTGCCGCAGCTCCGTCAGCTCAGCAAGGGTGAACGGGAGGGTGGCGTCGATCGAGGCTGCCGCTGCCCGTGCGGCCTCGTAGAAGCTCTTCATCAGGGGCTCTGTGGGAACCCGTGCACCGTTCAAATGGGTTGACAGGGTGCCCGGGGAGATTCCCGCATCCTCCGCGATGCCTCGCTGGGAGCGCTCCGTCGCCTCCTGTACGGCTGTAAGAGCCGCCGCCAGGGCGCGCTGGTCCGGGGACCGGCGGTCGGGCATCGTCAATTCCTGGGGCAAGGCAGCTCCGTTCTCAGTGAAGATCCAACCCTCCGAAGTTTCACCTGAGTTCGGTACGAGCGGAACGCCCGGAGGGTTTTCACCTGGCTGGGAATTCGGACACAGGCTGGAAAGCGCGCGGACGATGAGCAAAGGTTGGGGCGTTGGCTGAAGTTCCCGGCGGGGGGTATCCACGGGTTTCGGCCAGCCGTTTTCCGGCTGATTCGATAGAGGGGAACTGCGCGCATGACTTTGCCGTCGTGGACTGATGAGAAGCTGGGAGCCAAGCGGCGTGCGGCGCTGTGGCTGCTGACCGAGGTCGGAGAGGGCGGCGTCTTCACGAAGGAGGACGTGCGTACGGCGTTCCCGGGGCTGAGCCAGATCGACCGCCGGGTGCGTGAACTCAGGAGCCACGGCTGGCGTATCGACACGAACCGTGAGGACACCAGTCTGGGCCAGCATGAACAGCGCTTCGTGTCGGCGGGTGAGCCGGTCTGGGAGCAGGGCAAGGGGACCCTGCCGTCGACGGGATACACGGACACCCAGCGCCGCGAACTGCTGGCGAAGGACGGGCACTACTGCCGCTCGTGCGGCATCGTCCCCGGCGCCGTGTACGCCGGCACCTACGAATCCGCGCAGCTCGACATCGCCCGCCGCCCCGTGAGCCAGCCGGACGGGACGAGCAAGGTGGAGCCCGTGGTCGAGTGCAACCGGTGCCGGGTCGGAGGCAAGAAGCTGACGGCGGACCTGAACGGCGTCCTCGCCGGCGTGACGAAGCTCGGGGCGATGGAGCTGAAGATGCTGGGAGGCTGGATGGACCTGGGCGAACGGGACTTCGCCCTGGTCGAGCGGCTCTGGGCCGACATCCAGACGCTGCCGGCCGAGTCCCGCGAGAAGGTCAGGCAGGCCTTGGGCCAGGCGTAGGTCCGACAATACGAATGGCGGGGGCCGTGACAGGGCGGCCCCCGCTCAGCACCCCCGATGTTGCCCTTTGGAGGAGAACCAACTGTGAGCATGGACTTCGGCCGGCCGCCGCGCGCCACCGAGAACCGGGAACTGGTCGAGCAGCGGCTCAAGGAAGCCGGTTCGGGGGACGGGCTGCAGGAAACGCTGATCGTCGAGTGGCGGGCCAACCCGATCGTCGTCCAGGTCATCGACATGCCGATCGATCAGGTCTACTTCAACCCGTCGACGCACCGGATCCGCGCCCAGCGCAGCTACGAGCCGGCGCGTGACCGCCTCCTTTCGGAGGACGCCTGGAGCCCAGAAAGCCAGGACTACCTCCGCCACCTCCTCCAGGCCCTGCCGTCGAACCCCGCCAAGCGGGACGGGGACTTCGACGAACTCAAGGAGAGCCTCAAGGAATACCGGCAGAACGAACCGGGCCTCATCACCCGCGACGGAATCCTCGTCAACGGGAACACGAGAGTCGCGGCGCTCCGCGAACTCGGTGCGAGAAGCGTCCGGGTGGGTGTCCTCCCCGAGACCTGCACGTGGGCCGACATCAATGCCGTAGAGCTGTCGCTGCAGCTCCGTCACGACACCCGGCGCCCGTACTCGTACATCAACCGGCTGCTGACCATCGACGAGCAGGTGACCAGCGGCCGGCCGATCGGCGATGTCGCGAGGGACTTCCGTATCCGGCCGGCAACCGCCGAGCAGGATCTGTGGGTGCTTTCCTGCCTGCGGGACCTGGTGTCCCGCTCGGAGACGGGGGTCGCCCAGCTCAAGCTGATGGACTTCGAGGACGCTCAGGAGAAGCTGCGTGAGCTTCACCGGGCCTTCGCCAAGGCTGTCAAGCAGAACCCCGGCCAGGCCGACCTGCTCAAGGAGAACAAGCTGGCGCTGATCGTGCTGGAATTCTCCAAGACGGACGTGCGTCTTGCCGACGTCGACTTCCGGACCCGCTACCTCCAGCGCTTCCTGCCGGACGGCCTCAAGGAGGCGCCCGTGAAGGCCGCGGGTGTGATTCCGGGGCTGGGCCGCCCCGCGTGGGGCGACAGCCCGCAAGTAGCTGCGGCGAAGGCGCTGACCGACGTGCTGCTCCAGGCGAAGGCTGTGGGCCGTGCGACCGGGACCGTGCCTGACGCGAAGCTCCAGGAAGCTGCCGAAGTATGGCAGCAGGCCAGGGAAGCGGTGGAGGAAGCCCTGGTGCCGGCGGGCAAGGACGCCCGGGTGCGCAAGCGCAAGCAGGCGGCTCCGGACCGTCTCTATGACGCGGTCCAGGACATCGAGCAGTGTGTGACCGACATGTCGCTGGCCCGGGCATCGCGCAACCTGGACGAGGAGATCTTGGACGAGGCGGTGCTGGCGCTGAAGGCGAGCCTGTCGAAGCTCGCCCGGGAAGCTGGCCGGAGCATCGGAGAACCGGGCGACGGCGTGGCGTGGCTGCTCGAGGCGATGCTCCAGGAGGAGGCGTGAGCGACCACTCGGGTCCGTCGCTGAGGCTGGCGTTCGACGTGTCCCGTACGAAGGCCACCCTCCAGGCAGGTGAGCCCTACCGGGCAGACCTGGCCCAGCTGGCGTCCAGCTTCCCGCTGGGCGGTCAGCGGGGCCCCCTCACGCTCGAAGTGCCGCTCGACGATTTCCTCTCCCGGCTGAACGTTCTTTCGGAGTGGGCACATCCCGAGTCCGTCGAGTGGGACGAGGAACTCGCCGCGTTGGTCGGAGACGTCCTCGACGACGCGGAAACGGCGGCTGGCCACCTCGACGAGGGTCCGCAGGCCCCTGGACCCGTGGCCGAAGCCGATGTGATGACCGCCCTGGGGCCGGGCTGGCGTGCTGGCCTGACCGACTTCCAGCGCAGGGACGTCGCCCGGCTGCTTTCCATGAGGCACGGAGCCAACTTCAGCGTGCCCGGTGCGGGGAAGACCCGGGTCGCTCTCGCCGTCTACGCGGCGATGAAGGAGCGGGGCGACGTGCGGCGCCTCCTCGTCGTGAGTCCCAAATCGGCTTACGAATCATGGGATTTCGAGAGCCGTGTGTGCTTCGACGCCGTCCCGGTGACCCGGGTGATGGGCAAGGTGCCCGACCCCCATACCGAGATCCTGATCGTCAACTATGAACGGCTCGACCGGGCGCTGTCCGGGCTCGCCGCATGGCTGCGCGCGGCCCCCTCCATGGTGATCCTGGACGAGGCGCACAGGATGAAGCTCGGCGCGGAGGGGACCTACGGCAGCGCGTGCATGGCGCTGGGGCCGCTGAGCCGGCGCCGTCTGATCCTCACCGGGACGCCCGCGCCGAACGGGGCCCGCGACCTGGAGAACCTCCTGTCGTTCGTATGGCCGGGACACGGCCGCAGGGTCGTCACGAACGCAGTCGCGGGCGGTGACCTCGCCTACGCGAGCTCCGTACTGCGCCCGCTCTTCACGCGTACGACCAAGAAGGAGCTGGGGCTTCCGCCATTCCAGCCCGTGATCCTTCCGGTGCCTCTGGAGGGCTTGCACCGGGAGATCTACGATGCGCTGGTAGGCCGCTACACGGCGCGCGCCGAGCTGGCGCGCGATGACTTCGACTCGCTGGGGAAGGCGATGCTGCGGCTGCTGATGGCCGCTACCAGCCCGGCCCTGCTGGTGGAGGGCAGTACCCGGCACGAGCCGGTCAGTTTTCAGGTGCCTCCTCTGGACATTCCGGATGGCGAATCCCTCTACACCCTGCTCCAGAATCTTTCCCAGCACGAGCTGCCGCCGAAATACCGGGCGGTGAGGGACATCGTTTCCAGGAATGCGGCCGTTGGGCGGAAGACCCTCGTGTGGTCGACCTTCGTCCGCAGCATCACCACTCTGCAGGGGCTGCTGGGCGAATTCGGTCCTGCCGCCGTTCACGGCGGCACCCCTGACCGGGAGGAGCAGCTGCGCCGGTTCCGGGAGGATCCGGACTGCCACGTCCTGATCTCCAATCCGGCGACCCTGGGAGAGGGGATCAGCCTTCACCACGAGTGTCACGACGCGGTCTACGTCGACCGTGACTTCATGGCGGGACGCTTCCTGCAGAGCCTCGACCGCATCCACCGGCTCGGGCTGGCGCCAGGGACTGAGACCCGGGTCACGGTGCTCGCGGCGACGGAGACGATCGACGAGATCGTGGCCATGAGACTCGCGGAGAAGCTCGAGTTCATGGGCGCCATCCTCGATGATCCCTCCGTGCGCGCACTGGGTGACCTGCAGGAGGAACGGCCGACGGTGGGCGGTATGGACGAGGCTGACATCCGGGCCGTGCTGGACCACGTGGGCGTGGCTGCCGTCCGGTAGGGACGGGGCGGCGCACGAGTCCTGGGGCACGTGGACGGCCGAGGTGCCTCGGGCGGCATGTGATGTCGGTGGCAGATGCGACACTGGCCTGTCTGCATCTGCCACACCAGGAGGACTCGATGGGTGCCAGCGATCGCACGCTGACCTCGATTGAGATTTGCGCCGGAGCGGGGGGACAAGCCATCGGTCTCCACCAGGCCGGCTTCCGTCACCTCGCCCTCGTCGAGATCGACCAGCATGCCGTGGCGACCCTGCGGCGCAACATCGCCCATCGGGACGGCTGGCAATTCGAACGCGACTACTGCGACATCATCAACAAGGATGTGAACCTCTTCGAGCCGCGGGCCGAGCTCGTGAAGCCGCTCAAGCATCTTGGCCGGCAGTTGCAGCAGGGTGAGCTCGATTTGCTCGCGGGGGGTGTTCCGTGTCCTCCGTTTTCGCATGCCGGAAAGCAGCTCGGCAAGGAAGACGAGCGTGATCTTTTCCCCAGGATGCTCGACCTCGTGGATGACCTGCTGCCTAAAGCCGTCATGATCGAGAATGTTCGCGGCATTAAAGACGAGAAGTTCTCAGAATATCGCGAATGGGTCATCGCCCGCCTGCAGGGCGGCAAGGCGACTGACCCGATCACTGGTGAACGCAAGGAATACGACGGCGCCGGCCATGCTGAGGATCTCAGCTATGAGGTCTGCGAGTGGGAGATCCTGGAGGCCAGCGATTTCGGCGTGCCGCAGCTGCGCCCCCGCGCGATTCTTGTCGCCATTCAGAAGAAGTACCTGGCACGGCGGCAGTTTCAGTGGCCCACCCCCGGCGTGGAATTCCTGAGCGTGCGTGACGCCCTTGAGGAGACGATGGCTGAACGGTACGAACCGTTCATCCAGCAGGGCGGGGTCGCCGGCACCCAGGCTCAGAAGGCACTTGACGACTGGCGCGACGCCAGTGGCGGAATCGCACCCACCCTGGTGGGAGGCTCCAAGAAGCACGGCGGAGCCGACCTCGGGCCGAGCCGGGCCAAGGCCGCCTGGAGGAACCTCGGAGTGGACGCCCTGGGTGTAGCCAATGCGCCGAAGGACGTGGAGAAGAAGAAGAGCTGGGAACGCGACCTCTTCCGCCCTGACGGTCCGATGCTGACCGTTACTCAGGCGGCGATCATCCAGGGGTTCCCGCGGGAGTGGGACTTCGAAGGGGACGCGTCCGAAGGGAAGCTGCCCGGCAAGACCGCGCAGTACCGCCAGGTAGGGAACGCCTTCCCGCCCCCGGTGGCGAAGGCGGTCGGAAAGGCCATCGCCGAGGTTCTGCTGGCTGTTGCCCCTGAGGGGCCGGAAGGGCGGAAGGCGGGACGTTAGACGCCGGAGGCGGCGGACAGGCTCCGCCGCTCCTGGACGGTGGCGGCGATCGTCGCGGCGCAGACGTCTGACCGCTCGTGCTCCCAGAACCGGAGCACGAGCCACCCGGCCTCTTCCAGCTGCCGGTCCGTATCGCGGTCCCGGGCCATGTTGCGGGCCACCTTCTCAGACCAGTAGCCCGGGTTGGTCTTCGGCGAGACGTAGTGTTCAGGGCAGCCGTGCCAGTAGCAGCCGTCGACGAACACGGCCACCTTCACCGGCCGGAACACCAGGTCTGCCGTGCGCCGCAGGCCGGGCAGCGGCCGGGCGGCGATCCGGTAGCGCAGCCCCTTCGCGTGCACGAGGCGGCGGATCACCAGCTCGGGCTTGGTGTCACGGCTGCGGATCGCCTGCATGTTGCGCCGCCGCGCCGCTGAGGAGGCCCAGGAACCCTCGGGCGGCTGCCAGGCGCTGTCGTCAGGCATGCTCCGGGCCTCCTTCCATCCGCAGGGCGACCCAGTCCTCCGGCCCCAACGTGATCTTGTGGGTGGCCGCGAGGTCCCGCTGGTCGGGAAACTTCCCGCAGAGCAGAGTGAGGCCGTCACGGGCGAGACGAGCCCGGATGTTGCGTGCCCGCCTCAGGGGGTCGTGGTTGCCCGCCCCGACCGTTGTGATCACGCTCCGCGGAACGACGAGCCCTTCCAGATAATTGAACATCATCGTGAAGCGCTGTTCCTGTCCCGGCCGCTTGGCGAGGACCTTGCCAGCCTGTTCCGGGGTGAGCAGCGTCAGCGGGTTGACCGGCAGCGGGGTCCAGTCGTAGAGCGGCACGCTCCAGTGCTCGCGGGCGTGTGCGGCGAGTCCCCGCTTGCCGTCCCGGTTCCCGGTGCCCCGGTAGAGCCAGGAACGGTGCGCACGCACGAGCCATGACCGGTGCCGGCCACGGCCGAGTCCTATCTGAGTGCAGATGCAGAGCTGGCACTGGGCCTCAACAGGGATCGTCCAGTTCGCGCCGACGGTCGCCTTGATGTCCACGGGTATGCCAGCCAGCACGGTGTCCAGCGGCGGCACCTTGGGCAGGCAGAAGGCGCGGAGTACCTCGTACTCCAGTTTGGCTCCCACGGAGGCCTTCTCGCCCGGATGCACATCGGGGGACAGCAGGTTGTAACGGCCCGTCCTGGCCCCGTCGAGTACGTAGTCGACCGAATTCGCGATGGCGCGGGTGTAGAGACCCGCGATGTCGTCATAAGAGCGCAGTTCAGCGAGGACGGCCTGGAGCTCGGTGTCTTCGCCGGGGGCCTGCAGAACGTGCTCGCCCCCCTCGGCGTTCGAGCAGATGTCCCCCGGTTCCTGCAGGATCAGACGCCCCCTGCTCATCCGTGGACCGCTCCGGGCGTCTCGTGGCACTCCGCGTAGGGCTTGCCTGAGGTGCACCAGCAGGGGGTGGTGGGGGGCGGGGGCCAGGGGGTGGCTTTGCCGCGGGCCGCGAGGGTGGTGGCGTACTCGGCCAGGAGGGACGGGGAGGCCGGGGAGGTCTTCTCCGAGGCGGCGAAGGCCTCGTACGAGGGGACGCTGCCGGTGACGATGCCGAGGTTCGTGGTGCCCGAGGCGGCGAGGGCGCGGAGCGAGGCCTCGACGCGGGTCAGGTGGGTCTCGTGCGAGGGGTACTCCGCCGCGAGGGTCGGGTACGAGGTGAGGAGCTCGGAGAGTTCGCGCTGGGGCCAGTGCAGGATCGCCACCGGGAAGGGCCGCGAGAGGGCGGCGCGGCGGTCACCGAGTTCGGCGCGCAGGCGGGCGATCTCGGCGCGGAGTTCGGCCGGGTCGTCGGAGCCGAGCGCCCAGATGCGCTTCGGGTCGTGGAGCTCGTCGAGGGGGATCGGGCCGACGTGACGGGTGTCGGCGACCATGTCCCAGTCGTCGTGCGGGAGTCCGAGGAGGCGGCGGACCCGGTGGCGGCCCGTGAGGAGCGCGGTGGTGGCCGGGGTGAGGGGGGTGTCCTCCGAGGTCAGCAGGGTCGCGGCCTCGGTGAAGCAGTCGTGCGAGGCCTCCAGCTCGTCGTGGGCTTCGAGGGCTTCCGCGATGACCTCCCAGGGGGCCGGGTCCGCGGGGGCGGCGGCCCGGATGCCGGAGATCAGGGCGCGGGCCTCGGCCTCGTGGCCGTACTCCCACAGGTTCGCGGCCTGCAGGGCCTTGATCAGGTGCGGGTCGGCCGGTGAACCGGAGAGGAGCTGGTCGTACAGGGTGCTCGCCCGGTCCCGTTCGTCTCCCAGTTCGAGGTGGGCCGCGGCCTGGAGGAGCAGGGGCTCCTGGTCCTCGGGGTAGCGGGTCGCCGTGCGGATGAGGCGCTCGGCTTCGGCGATGTGCTCTGCAGGCGTGTCGGGGCGCATGGTTCACACCGTACTGCCGCTGGTCAGTTGAGGGGGGAGGACTTAGGGTGCGGGCCGTGCGGGATCACGTGCGTGTGGTGGTGCAGGGGGGCGGCCGGCGGGGGCGCGGGGCGGGTCTCGCGCGGCTGCTGTGGGTGGGCGCCGAGTTCGTCACCACGGTGGGTGTGGTGGTGGCGTTGCTGGTGGTGCACCAGGTGTGGTGGACGAACCGGCAGGCCGTCGCCGCCGCGCAGGAACAGGTCCGGAGCCTTGAGAGGGCTTGGGGGGACAGCGGTGCGGGGGAGGCGGAGGTCCCGTCCCCCGACGGGCCCGTGCCGCCGCCCGCCTCCGAGCCGGAGGAGTCAGGGGCCGTGCCGGGGCCCGGACCCGACCCGGAGCCGGGGGCCGCGTCCCCGGAGGGGTCCGCGCCCGCCGCGCCGCCCCGTACGAAGCCGCAGCCGCCGGCGAAGCCGAAGCCGGAGCCCGCGCGGGACGAGGCGTACGCCGTCCTGCGCATCCCGCGCCTCGGTCTCGCCGTTCCCGTCGCGCAGGGGGTCGACAAGCGGGCCGTACTGGACAAGGGGTACGCCGGCCAGTACCCGGGTACGGCGCAGCCCGGCGCGCGGGGCAACTTCGCGCTGGCCGGGCACCGCAACACGCACGGGGAACCGTTCCGGTACGTCAACAGGCTGCGCCCCGGTGACGAGTTGCTGGTCGACGTGCGCGGGCGGCGCTACACGTACGTGGTGGGGCAGGTGCTGAACGAGACCACCGAGCGGGACACCGGGGTGATCGCACCGGTGCCGCGGAGCGTGGTCAGGCCCGAGTACGGGTACGGGCGTCCCGATGCGTACATCACCCTCACCACCTGCACGCCCGAGTACAGCTCCAAGTACCGGCTGGTGGTGTGGGGGACCCTCAAGTCCCCCTAAAGTGGGGTGGATGCGTCCGAAATGGCTGAAGCGTCCGCAGCTGGTGTGGCTGGGGGCGCCCTTCGTGGTGTTCCTCGGGGTGCTGCCGTGGGTGAACCGGGTCGAGCCGCGGGTGGGCGGGGTGCCGTTCCTGTTCGTGTGGCTGCTCGGGGCCACCCTCCTGACGCCGCTCGCCGTCTGGCTCACCCGGCGCGCAGACCGGCGCGGGTCCCGGCGCGAAGACCGAACGCGCGACCGAAGGGACGATCGAAGGGGCGACCGTAGGGGCGACCCGTCGTGAGCCAGGCCGCCGTCGCCACCTCCGTCTTCGGCGCGTTCATGGTGGCGACCGTCGTGCTCGGCCTGCTCGCCGTCCGCGGCCGGGGCGGGGGCGGCGGCGGGCTCGCGGAGTGGTCGGTGGGCGGCCGCTCGCTGGGGACCGTCTTCATCTGGGTCCTGATGGCGGGCGAGGGCTACACCAGCTTCAGCTACCTCGGGGCCGCGGGCTGGGGGTACGACTACGGAGCCCCGGTGACGTACGTCATCGCCTACATGTCCTGCGGCTACGCCGTCGGCTACGTGGTCGGTCCGATGCTGTGGGACTACGCCCGCCGCCACGGGCTCGTCGGCATCAGCGACATGGTGGCCCACCGCTACGGGCGCCCCTGGCTCGGTGCGGCCGTGGCCGTGCTGGCCACGGTGTTCCTGCTCCCCTACATCCAGCTCCAGATCACCGGCATGGGCGTGGTCGTCTCGACCGTGACCTACGGCGCCGTCTCCCTGAACTGGGCCTACTTCCTGGCCTTCGCCGTGACCACCGGCTTCGTCGTCGTCAGCGGGCTGCGCGGCAGCGCCTGGGTGTCGGTGCTCAAGGACGTGCTGGTGATCGGGACGCTGGGCTTCCTCGCCGTGTACGTCCCGCTGCACTACTTCGGCGGCTACGGGGAGCTCTTCGACCGGCTCGCCGCCGAGAAGCCGGCATGGCTGACGCTGCCCGGGCACGGCGCCGGCGAGGACGGGAGGGGCGAGCTGGGGGTCGGCTGGTTCGTGAGCACCTCCGTGCTCAACGCGCTGACCGTCGTCATCTTCCCGACCACCGTGGCCGGCTACCTCGGCGCGCGCAGCGCCGACGCGCTGCGGCGCAACGCCGTGCTGCTGCCCGCGTACAACGTCCTGCTGTTCGTACCGATGCTGCTGGGCATGGCCGCGCTGTTCGTGGTGCCGGGGCTGACGGGGGCCGAGTCGAACCTCGCGCTGTTCAAGCTGGTCGTGGACTCGCTGCCGGCGTGGGCGGTCGGGGTGATCGGGGTGGCCGCCGCGCTGTCGTCGATCGTGCCGATGGCGGTGTTCATGCTGGTCATCGGGACGATGTGGGGGCGGAGCGTGCTCTCGCTCGTGCCCCGGTGGAGTGCGGGGGAGCGGCAGGTGCTCGCCTCGCGGATCGTGGTCGTGACCGCCGGGTCGGTGGCCCTGGTGATGACGTACGCCGCTCCCAGCACCCTGGTCCGGCTGTCGCTCGTCTCCTACGAGGGCATGGCGCAACTGTTGCCGATGCTGCTGCTGGGGCTGGTGTGGCGCCGGCTGACGGCGGCGGGCGCGGTCGGCGGGCTGGCCGTCGGCGTGGCGGTGGTCTGCGGGCTGGTGTTCACCGGGCACGACCCGGTGTGGGGGGTGAACGCGGGGATGGTCGCGCTGATGCTGAACCTGGCGGTGGCGCTCGGGGTGTCCTGGGCGGCCGGGCCGCGGGGGGACGCGGAGGCGGACGGCCGGCCCGACGCGGAGGTGCTCGCCTCCGATCCCCGGTAGGCAGCCCCGCCGTCGGCGGCCGGGGGCGGACGCGGGCGGGGCCGGGAAGGTTGCGTCCTGACCCCCCTCCCCTTGTCAGTGCGCCCGGTTAGTATCGATCCGAGGTCCGATCCCGTACGAGAGTTCGTACGGGTGGTGCTGACGCGAGCGGAAGGGGGTGGCCGGCATGGCGGAGCGAGCCGTCGTCCGTTCCCCGCTGTCCTTCGCCGCCCCGTCCCCTCGCTCGTCCGCCTCCCCGGCCTTCCTCTCGTCCTCCGCCTCCTCGCGGATGTCCCGGCTGCTCGGTGTCCTCCTCCTCGTCGGCGGGCTCCTCGGCCTGATGGCGGGGGAGAACGGCCTGGCCGCCGCCGTGGTGGCGCTGGCGGCCGTGGTCGCCGTGGGCGCCGCCGCACTGGCCGCGTGCCTCGTGCGGCCCGTGCCGCCGCACCGCATACGTACCGCGATCCGTGATCGCGAGCAGCGCACGGCGTTCTTGCCGCAGCGCGATCCCGACGCCTCGGGCCGGTCCAGGCCCAGGGCACCCGGCCGTCTCCTTCCGACGGCCGCGTAGGGGCGCGCAGCACCTTCCGCTTCTGCTTCCGCCGACCGTTCGAGGTCGGGCCGATCACTGTCGTCGCCCCTCGCGGGTCGTCACGCCGAAATGCA
Organism: Streptomyces sp. NPDC006512; assembly: GCF_040611935.1. Classification (NCBI taxonomy): domain Bacteria; kingdom Bacillati; phylum Actinomycetota; class Actinomycetes; order Kitasatosporales; family Streptomycetaceae; genus Streptomyces; species Streptomyces sp. NPDC006512. The sequence goes on from NZ_JBEXPG010000015.1 coordinate 97,439, forward strand.
CCTTCTTCGACGTTCGACGAGACCCCTCGGAGGGCCCGCGTGTCCGTTTTCACTCATCTTGTCGCCGAGCTGGGCCGGCTCCTGGAGCCGGTACTGGCCGAGTCCGCGACCGCTGCCGCGATCGTGCTGTTCACCGTCCTCGTACGGCTCGCCCTGCATCCGCTGAGCCGTGCCGCCTTCCGCGGCGCGACCCCGGCGGCCGGCTGTCTGCCCGTACTGCTCCAGCTGCCGGTGTTCTTCGTGATGTACCAGGCGTTCTCCTCCTCGAAGGTGGGCGGCGAGGCCAACGAGCTGCTGGGCCACCGGCTGTTCGCCGCCCCGCTCGGCTCCCGCTGGACCGGGGCGCTGGAGGAGGGCGGCTTCTTCGGGCCGCAGGGCCTGGTGTTCCTCGGCCTGTTCGCCGCGATCGCGGTGGTGGCCGCGTGGAGCGCGGTACGGGGCCGGCGCGCCGCGGCGGCGGCCCCCGCCCTGCCGGTGCCGGCCGTCGCACCCCGCACGGCCAAGGCCGCGACCGGGACCAAGGCCAAGGCCGGAACCGGGGCCAAGGCCGGCGCCCGGGCCGGGGCGCCCGCCGCGCCGCCGGTGGAACTGACCGCCGAGCAGCAGGCGGCGATGCGCAAGCTGGGCGGCGTACTGCCCCTGCTGTCGTTCGGGACGCTGATCACGGCCGCCGTGGTGCCGCTCGCCGCGGGGCTGTACCTGCTGACCACCACCGCCTGGTCGGTCGCCGAGCGGGTCTGGCTCCAGCATCGCAAGGACCGTGCGGCGGCTGCCGCCGAGGGCGCGACCGACGGAGCAGTGAGTTCCGCTTCACGTTCCAGTCTGTGAACAGGGTCTTGCGGATTGGTTGGACATCTTGGAGGATCGACCAATCCTCCGATGGCCGCAACCCATCGGCCGGCCCCGGCACGCCCCGGGCCGACCACCCACGACCACGGGAGAATGCCCATGAAGCTGCTGCGCGTCGGACCCGCCGGCTCGGAGCGCCCCGCGCTGCTCGACCAGGACGGCACCCTGCGTGACCTGTCCGGCCTGATCACGGATGTGGACGGCGACCTGCTCGCCGACGACTCCGTACTGTCCCGGGTACGGGACGCCGCGGCGGCCGGCGGACTCGCGGCCCTCGACGCGGAGGGGCTGCGCATCGGCGCCCCGGTCGGCCGGATCGGCAAGATCGTGGGCATCGGGCTGAACTACCACGGGCACGCGGCCGAGGTCGGCGCCGAGGCGCCGCCGGAGCCGATCGTCTTCCTCAAGGCCCCGGACACCGTGGTCGGCCCGGACGACACCGTGCTGATCCCGCGCGGCAGCGTGAAGACCGACTGGGAGGCGGAGCTCGGCGTCGTCATCGGCGCCACCGCCCGCTACCTGTCCTCCGCCGAGGAGGGTCTCGCGCACGTCGGCGGCTACCTGCTGGCCAACGACGTCACGGAGCGCGCGTTCCAGACGGAGCGCGGCGGCACCTGGGACAAGGGCAAGAACTGCGAGACGTTCACCCCGCTCGGCCCCTGGCTGGTCACCGCGGACGAGGTGCCGGACCCGCAGGCCCTGGACGTCCGGCTGTGGGTGAACGGCGAGCTGAAGCAGGACGGCCACACCTCGGACCAGATCTTCGCGGTCGGCGAGGTCGTGCGGTACCTGAGCCACTTCATGACCCTGTACCCGGGCGACGTCATCGTCACCGGAACGCCGGCGGGCGTGGCGGCCGGGCAGCCGGAGCCGAAGCCGTTCCTGCGGGCCGGTGACGTCGTCGAGGTGGAGATCGAGGGCCTCGGGCGCCAGCGCCAGGAGTTCAAGAGCGCCTGAGCGCACGTGCCGTAGCTGACGCGCACGGCGAAGGGGCGGGCCGCCCATGGCGGCCCGCCCCTTCCGTGTCCCCGTACCCGGTGCCGATCAGCCCTCGGCGGACGTGCGGCGACGGCGGTTGGCGACCACCAGGCCGGCTCCGGCGGCGAGCGCGGCGGCGCCGGTGCCCGCGATCCAGACGTTCTCGGAACCGGCGCCGGTGTTCGCGAGCCGGCCGGAACCGGTGCTGCCGGCCGGGGTCACGTTGCCGTTCCCGGTGGTGCCGGTGGTCCCGGTCGTGCCAGTGGTCCCGGTGGTGCCGCCGGTGCCCGTCGTGCCGCCCGTTCCGCCCGTCTGGGTGCCGCCCGTGCCCGGCGTGCCGGTCTGCCCGCCCGTACCCGTTCCCTTGTCCTTGGCGCGCGCCTCGTGCTGCCCGGTCTTCAGGAACGCGGCCCGGTCCGCCGGGGTGCCCTTGAGGGCGGCGAGGGCGGCCTTCTTCAGCTCCGGGCCGGCCTTCGCCACCATCGCCGAGATCAGGACCTTGTTGTCGTCGTCGCGCAGCACGTGCTGCGTGGTCTTCATGAACTCGCGCAGCTGCTCGGGCTTCGGGTTGCCTTCGAGGAGCTTGACGATGCCCTCCCGCAGACCCGGGCCGGCGTCCCTCAGCATCCCCAGCGCCGCGACCCGGTCGTCTTCCGCGCGGATCGTGTGCTGGCCGGTCGCGACGAACGCGCGGACCTGCTCGGGCGTGCCCTTGCCGAGGAGTTCGTTGACGGCCTTCGTGATGCCCTTGCCGGCCCCGTCGAGCATGCGGGTGATCTCGACGAGGTCGTCCTTGTACCGGGCCTTGTGCTGGCCCTTGTCCAGGAACTCGGTGATCGCCTCGCGGGTGTTCACCCGGAGGGTCTCGTCTGCGGCCGCCCGTACGTGCCGCCCGCCCGCCTCACCGATTCCGGCGACCCGTACGCGGTCGTCCGCCAGCTGCTGCTTCGGCAGCTCGACGGTGAAGAAGGTCCGCAGGTCCGCGGCGTTCCCCTTGAGGGCCTTCTCCGCCGCCGCGCGGACGCCGGGCCCGATCGCCGGGTTCTTGAGGAGCAGCTCGATGGCGGCCCGGTCCGCGGCCTCCGACGGGTCCGTGGCGGGCGTGTCCGCCTTGACGCCGTTGTCGGCGGTGTTCCCCTGGCCCGCGGGCTGCTGGCCCTGGTCGGGGACGGTCGACGAGGACGGCGTGGTCGCCGCCGGCGCGGAGTCGGCGGCGAACGCGGGCGAGGAGAGCAGGACGGCCGGGGCTATCGCGGCGGTGGCCACGACGGTTGCGATCCGGGGCAGCTTCACTGGTGGGGTTCCATCCTTCACACGTGTGATGATCGACAGCTCGTGAAGAATATGTCGCCCACTTCTTCCGAAGCGTCGATTTCACGCCAAATGCGCCTGCCCCGTGGCCGGTCAGAGGTCTACGGCGACCCCCTCCAGCGAAGACCGGCGCGCCGCCTCCAGCACGTCCAGGCAGTGGGCCGCCTCGTGCGCGGTCACCGGCGCCGGGCCGCCCGAGCGCAGCCCGGCCTCGACCGCCGCGTAGTAGGCGGGGTAGTCGCCCGCCGCGGTGCGCACCGGGATGCCGCCGCCGGTCAGCGGGGACTCGCCGGAACCCAGCCGCCCCCACAGGTGCTCGGGCTCCTCGCCCCACGCCCGGCCCTCGTCGCCCGGACGCAGGCCCTCGCGCAGGGCGGCCTCCTGGGGGTCCAGACCGTACTTGACGTAGCCGGCCCGGGAGCCGAGGACCCGGAAGCGCGGGCCCAGCTGGGCGGTGGTCGCGCTGACGTAGAGGTGGGAGCGGACACCGTTCGCGTGCGTGAGCGCGATGAAGGTGTCGTCGTCCGCCTCCGCACCCGGACGCCGCACGTCCGCTTCCGCGTAGACGCGTACGGCCGGGCCGAACAGGACCAGCGCCTGGTCCACGACGTGGCTGCCGAGGTCGTACAGCAGGCCGCCGATCTCCTCCGGAGCGCCGGACTCGCGCCAGCCGCCCTTGAGCTGCGGGCGCCAGCGCTCGAAGCGGGACTCGAAGCGCAGGACCTCGCCCAGGTCGCCGCCCGCGAGCAGTCGGCGCAGGGTGAGGAAGTCGTTGTCCCAGCGGCGGTTCTGGAACACGGAGAGGTAGGTGCCGGTCCGGTCGGCGAGGGCGGCGAGCTCGCGGGCCTCGGCCGCGGTGGCGGCGAGCGGCTTGTCGACGACCACCGGGATCCCGGCCGTCAGCGCGGCGGTCGCGAGCGGGACGTGGGTCTTGTTGGGGGAGGCGATGACGACGAGGTCCAGGGCGTCCTCGCCGTCCGCGCGCTCCCACAGCTCGTCGGCGGAGGCGGCGATCCGGACGCCGTCGTAGGCCTCGCGGGCCTGGGCCTGCCGGCCGGGGTCGGAGGTGACGACCGTGTCGAGGACGAGGCCCTCGGTGGCGGTCACGAGCGGGGCGTGGAACACGGAGCCGGCGAGTCCGTAGCCGACGAGCCCGACGCGCAGCGGGGAGGCGCCGGCGGAGGAGGCGGGGGAGGGAGCGGGGGAGGCGTTCATGCGACCACTTTGGCAACAGTGTTGTGTAAGTGCAAGGAGGGTGGACAATGGGCGGGTGAACAGGGGTGACGGAACGGGCCGGGGCGGGGCGAACCTGCCGGCGCTGCGCGGGCACAACGAGGCGGTACTGCTGGACCTGCTGCGCGCCGCCGGCGCGCCGGGCCTCGGCCGCACCGAACTCGCCGCCCGCACGGGCCTCACCCCGCAGGCCGTCAGCAAGATCACGGCCCGGCTCGCCGCGGACGGCCTGGTGGCCGACGCCGGCCGCGGACCCTCCACCGGCGGCAAGCCGCGCACCCTCCTGCGCCTGGTCCCCGGGGCCCGGCACGCGGTGGGCGTGCACCTGGACCGGGACGAACTGAGGACTGTACTGGTCGACCTCGCGGGCACCGTCGTCGCGGGACGGAGCGCACCGCTGGACTTCGGGGCGGGCCCCGGGCCGGTCGTGGACGCGGTCCTGGAAGCGGTCGTACGGGTCTCCGAGCGCGCGGGGCCCCGGCCGCTGCTCGGCGTGGGGGTCGCCGCGCCCGGCCCGCTCGACTGGCGGACCGGGGTCATGGGCCGCGTCACCGGCTTCCCGGACTGGGCGGGATTCCCGTTGCGCGAGGTACTGGCGGGCCGGCTGGGGCTGCCGGTGGTGCTGGACAAGGACACGAACGCCGCTGTCGCGGCAGGGGGCCCGGGCGGCCCGGGCACGGGCACGTCGGTGTACCTGCACGTCGGTACCGGTCTCGGTGCGGGGCTGCGGCTGGACGGCGAGGTCTACCGGGGCGCCCGGTCGGCGGCGGGCGAGTTCGGCCACCAGGTGCTCCGGCTGGACGGCCCGCCGTGCCGGTGCGGAGGGCGGGGCTGCCTGGAGGCGCTCTGCCTGGACGCGGTGGCCCGGGGCGACCTGCCGGAAGCGGCACGGATCCTGGGGGAGGGCGCGGCGAACCTGGTCGCGCTGCTCGACGTGGACCGGGTCCTGCTGGGAGGCCGGGTCGTGGACGCGGATCCCCGCGTCTTCGTGACCGGCGTCCGCGCGGCCCTCAGGGCCCGCCCCCTGACGGACGCACCCCCACCCACGGTGACGGCGGGCGGGGCCGGGTCCGGGCCCGGGACCGGGTCCGGGCCCGGGATCGCGGAAGGCGCGGCGGAACTGGCGCTGGGGCCGTTCTTCGGCCACCCGGCCGCGCCGCTGACGGGCCGGGGTCGGGTCCGGGGCCCGGAGGCGGCGGGTTCCTAGCCGGTCCGCGTCGAGGGAGGGTTTGCTGCACCCCCACGCCCCGCCCCCCACCCCCCGTCGCGGTTGACCCCGTGCGCCATTCAGGCGTAAACCGGGGTGGGGCACGCGCGGCGGCCCGGAGGGCCGCGGGGGTGCCTGGCAGGGTGCGGGCAGGCCGGGGTGATTGTCGCCTCGTCCTATCATCGTCCCGTCCGGCGAGCAGCGAAGGTCTTCCATGCGAATGCGCAAAGCCCTTGCCCTCACCGCCGTGCTCCCGACCGTCGTGCTCCTCGCCGCCGCAGCCGCCGCGCCCGCGACCGCCGCTGCCCCCGCCGCCCCCGCCCCCGCGACCGCCGCCCCCGCCGGGGTCGCGGACGTGGGTGCCGGGGGCGGTGCGCGTCCCGCGCCCGCGCTGCCCTCGCGGGTCGAGGCCACCTGCGGGGACGGGAAGAGCACCGCCTTCCCCATCGGGGCCCGGATCCGTGGCGGCCCGCCCGTCTACCGGGCCGGCGGCGGGGCGCAGACCTGGCTGCTGGACCTGACGAACACCACGAACGGCGAGTGCACCGCGATCCATCCCGTCGTCGTGTTCACGGACAAGGCGCGGGCCCTGCGCCCCGCCCACCTCCGGATGGAGTTCGCGGCTCCGGGCGGCCCCCACCCGGTCAGTCTGGAGCGCACCGACCGCGACGAGATCATCGCGGTGTTCGACGGCGGGGACGCCTTCTCCGGGTTCTCCGTCGGCGCGGGCGGCACGGTCACCGTGACCGTGCGGCTCGCCTTCGCCCCCGACACCCCCCACGGTGAGGTCGTCGCCGACGCGGCCCTCGTCCAGCGCAGGGGTGATCACGGTGACGACGGCGACTGGGTCGGGGAGGCCGGGGGGTACCGCTTCTCGGTGGAGGGGTCGCAGGATCCGGCCGAGGCGGGATCGCTCGCGCACACCGGTCCCCGCGACCACGACTGGGCCTACGGGGCCGGAGCCGTCGCGGCCCTCACCGCCGGGGGCGGCCTGCTCCTGGGCGCCCGCCGCCTGCGCGGCCCCCGCCCCCGCTGACCCCGCCCCCGCTGACCCCGGCCCCGGCGCCCCCGCTGACCCCGGCCCCGGCGCCCCCGCCCCGCGCGAAGATCTCCGTACACCTGCCCCGCGTACAGTCCCCACGTGGAAGAACAGACCCCGCAGCACCACCCCGGCCGGCCCGTGCGTTCCGGTATTCCCGAGCACGGCCGCATCCCCAAGTACTACGCCGTCAAGGCCCGGATCGCGGACCTCCTCGACGAGCTCGGCGAAGGGGGAGCGCTGCCGACCGAGCGCGATCTGGCCGAGCGGTACGAGGTGTCCCGCGAGACCGTCCGGCAGGCCCTGCGCGAGCTGCTGCTGGAGGGCCGGCTCCGCCGGTCGGGGCGCGGCACGGTCGTCGCCGGCCCCAAGCTGGAGCAGCCGCTGTCCCTCGCCAGTTACACCGAGGGCGTGCGCCGTCAGGGCCGCCGCCCCGGCCGCAACCTCATCGGCCTGGAGCGCTTCCCCTGCCCGGCCGCGCTCGCCCCGGGCATCGGTGCGCAGACCGGTGAGCCCGTCTGGCACCTGGAGCGGGTGCTGCTCGCCGATGACGAGCGGGTCGGCCTGGAGAGCACCTACATCCGGGTCGCCCGCGCGCCCCGCCTCGACATCGATTTCCAGCCGGACTCCTCCTTCTACGGCTACCTCCACGACAGCCTCGGCATCCCCTTCGGCGAGGCCGACGAGAAGCTGGAGACGGTCCTCGCCACCCCCCGTGAGGCCCTGCTGATCGGCACCCCGCCGGCCCTTCCGATGCTGCTCATTCACCGGTTCTCGCGGGACCGGGAGGGCAGTCCGCTGGAGCGGGTGCGTTCGCTCTACCGTGGTGACCGGTTCAGCTTCACGACGCGCCTGCGCCCCGAATAGCGCGCACCGGCCACCCCGCACACCCGGCATACACCCCCAAAGGGACAACTGCACATCACGGAACGATAACGGGTCTGGTCCAAGCTTGGCGGGCTGTTCACCGGCTCGTCGCCGACCGGATCCTCCGGGGTCACCGATCGCCACCACCTTGGACGGCGTGAGAGTCATAGTCGTCGGAGGCGGCGTGGTCGGCACCATGCACGCCTGGCAAGCAGTCGAACGCGGCCACGAGGTCGTCCAGATCGAGCGGGAAGCCGAGGCCCGGGGCGCGTCACTGCGCAATTTCGGCCAGATCTGGGTCAGCGGACGGGCCGGGGGCGAAGAGCTCGACACCGCCCTGCGGGCCCGCGAGCTCTGGGAGCGCATCGGCGCGGAGGTGCCCGGCCTGGGCTTCCGCGCGATCGGCTCCCTCACCCCCGTCCGCAATGCCCGCGAGTACGCGGTGGCCGAGGCGGCCGTGGCCCGCCCGGACGCCGCGGCCCGCGGCTACGAGCTGGTCACCGCCGCCGAGGCCCGGAAGGCCAACCCGGCCCTGCGCGGCGCCTTCGAGGCGGCCCTGTGGTGCGAGCGGGACGCGGCCGTCGAGCCGCGCACCGCGCAGCTCCACCTCCGCGAGGCCCTCCGGGCCACGGGCCGCTACACCTTCCTCCCCGGCCGGGAGGTCCGCGCACTGGCGGGTCCGGGCGCGGTCCGCGACGACCACGGTGACGTGCACCGCGGTGACGCCGTCGTCCTGGCCACGGGTGCCTGGCTGTCCGGCCTGGTCCGGGAGCTGGTCCCCGACCTGCCCGTGCGCCGGGTCCGGCTCCAGATGATGCAGACCGCCCCGCTCGGCGAGTCGCTGACCACGTCGGTCGCGGACGCCGACAGCTTCCGCTACTACCCCGCCTACGCGTCCCCCGCGCTCGACGAGCTCAACGCCGGGCAGGCGCAGGCGCCGGTGGCCGCCGCGCACAAGATGCAGCTCCTGATGGTCCAGCGCCAGGACGGCGGACTGACCATCGGCGACACCCACGAGTACGAACACCCCTTCGCCTTCGACACCCTCGAAGACCCCTACGAGCACCTCACCGAGGTCGTCGAGTCCTTCCTGGGCCGCCCGCTGCCGAAGGTCCGGCACCGCTGGGCGGGCGTGTACGCGCAGTGCACCGACACCAGCCGGGTCGTCCACCGCCAGCAGGTGGGGGACGGCGTCTGGCTGGTGACCGGGCCCGGCGGGCGCGGGATGACCTGCTCGCCCGCCATAGCCGAGACCACCGCGAACGAACTGGGCTGGTAACCGACATGACCGACCAGAGCACCCCGACCACCCCGACCGCCCCGACCAGCCGCCACCGGCTGATCGTCCTCGACATGGCCGGCACCACCGTCGCCGACGGCGGCCTCGTCGAGCGCGCCTTCGAACGCGCCGCCGCGCACCTCGGCGTCGAGCCCGGCAGCCCCGACCACGCCGCCAAGCTCCGGTACGTCCGCGACACCATGGGCGAGTCGAAGATCTCGGTCTTCCGCCACCTCTTCGGTACGGAGGAACTGGCCCGGCGCGCCAACACGGCTTTCGAGCAGGCCTACGGGGAGCTCGTCGACGGCGGCCTCATCGCCCCGGTCCCCGGCGCCCGCGAGGCCGTCGAGGAGCTCCGCGCCGGCGGCCGCACCGTCGTCCTGACCACCGGTTTCGCCCGGGTCACCCAGGACGCCATCCTCGACGCCCTGGGCTGGCGGGACCTGGCCGACCTCACCCTGTGCCCCGCCGACGCGGGCGGCCGCGGCCGGCCCTACCCGGACATGGTGCTGGCCGCGTTCCTGCGCACCGGCGCCGCCGCCGACGTACGGGAGACGGTCGTCGCCGGGGACACGGCGTACGACATGCTCAGCGGCCGCCGGGCCGGCGCCGGCATCGTCGCCGGGGTCCTCACCGGCGCCCACGACCGTACGGCGCTGACCGGCAACGGGGCGACGCACGTCCTCGGATCCGTCGCCGAACTCCCCGCCCTCCTCGCGGAGCCGAAGTGAGCGGCATCCGCTTCGACGGCGTCAGCGTCGCCTACGCCGGCACCACCGTCCTGGACTCCCTCGACCTGACCGTCGAGCCGGGCGAGGTCATGGCCCTGCTCGGGCCCTCCGGCTCGGGCAAGACCACGGCGCTGCGCGCGGTCGCCGGATTCGTCCGGCCGGCCGCGGGCCGGGTGCTGATCGGCGGCCGGGACGTCACCGGGCTCCCGCCGCACAAGCGCGGCATCGGGATGGTCGTCCAGCAGTACGCGCTGTTCCCGCACCTGCGGGTCGAGGAGAACGTCGCCTTCGGCCTCAAGGCGCAGAAGGCCCCCAAGGCCGGGATTCCGGGCCGGGTCGCCGAGGCCCTGGAGATGACCGGGATGGCGGCCTACGCCCGGCGCTACCCGCGCGAGCTGTCCGGCGGCCAGCAGCAGCGGGTGGCCATCGCCCGCGCGCTCGCCATCCGGCCCGGCGTGCTCCTGCTCGACGAGCCGCTGTCCGCGCTCGACGCCCAGCTGCGCTCGGGCATGCTCGCCGAGCTGGCCCGGCTGCACCGCGAACTGCCCGACGTGTCGATCCTGTACGTCACGCACGACCAGGTGGAGGCCCTCACCCTGGCCGACCGGATCGCCGTCATGGACCGGGCCCGCCTCCAGGACTGCGGGACCCCGCAGGAGCTGTACCGGGCCCCGCGCACCGAGTTCACGGCCTCCTTCGTCGGCAACGCCAACCTGCTCCCGGTGACCGTGGCCGACGGCGGCGCGGTGTTCGAGGGGCGCGGCCTGGAGCTGGACCCGGCGGGCGCCCGGCCCGGCGCCCGCGCCACGCTGTGCGTGCGGCCGCACCTGATCGGCCTCGGCGCGGGGCCCAACGCCCTGCGCGGCACGATCACCGAGGTCCAGTGGCGGGGCTCCACGCACCGGCTGTACGTGGACGTCGACGGGCACCGCGTCAAGGCGGACCTGCCCGAGCTGCGCGAGACCCCGGCGCTGGGCGACGAGGTGACCCTGCACTTCGAGCCCCGCGACGCGGTGCTGCTGGCCGCAGGGGTGTCCGATGCCTGAAACCCCGCCCGTCCCGGCCCCGGCGGCCGTGGCCCCGCCCGGCCCGGGCCCCGGTCCCGTGCCGCCCGCCGCGTCCGCGCACCCGGCGCCCGGGCCGCGTGCCGGGACCGCAGCCCCCGAGACGCCGTCCGCGCCCGGGGAGGTCCGCCCGCCGCGCCGCGTCCCGGGCTGGCTGTGGACCGTACCGCCCGTGGCCGTGCTCGCGCTGGTCTTCCTGTACCCCCTCGCGCTGGTCGTCCAGCAGTCCCTCACCCCCGAGAACGGCGGCGGGGCCTTCGACGCCTACGCCTCCGTGTTCGCCTCCCGCGGCTTCCGCGAGGCCCTCGGCACCACGGTCTGGCTGGCCGTCGGCGCCACCGTCGGCTGCCTCGTCCTCGGCTTCGCGCTCGCGCTGGTCATCGCGTTCGTCCCCTTCCCCGGGGCCAAGGCCGTCGCGAAGTTCATCGACGTCTTCCTCTCCTTCCCCTCCTTCCTCGTCACCCTCGCCCTCCTCTTCGTCTACGGGACCGTGGGCATGGCCAACGGGGCCTGGACCGACCTGACCGGCGCCGCCGAAGGCCCGTTCCGCTTCCTCACCACCCCCTGGGGCGTCCTCCTCGCGGAGATCACCTACTTCACGCCCTTCGTGATGCGCCCGCTGCTCGCCGCCTTCTCCCAACTGGACACCGCCCAGCTGGAGGTGGCCTCCTCCCTCGGCGCGAAGCCCGCCCGGATCGTCCGGCGCGTCATCCTCCCCGAGGCGCTGCCGGCCCTCGCCGCCGGCGGGAGCCTCGTCCTCGTCATGTGCCTGAACGAGTTCGGGATCGTCCTGTTCACCGGTGCCAAGGACGTCACGACGCTCCCGATGCTCATCTACGGCAAGGCGATCCTCGAATCCGACTACCCGGCCGCCTGCGTGGTCGCCGTCGTCAACATCGCGATCTCCGTCGGCCTGTTCGGCCTCTACCGGGTGGTGAGCAAGCGTGCTGGTGCATAGCAAGACCGGCCGCTGGGCCGCCTGGGGCCTGTTCGGTCTCCTCTTCCTGCCCCTCTTCGCCCTGCCGCTGTTCGTCGTGGTGGCCGCGTCCTTCTCCACCCACTGGTCCGGAGCTTTCCCCTCCGGACCGACCACCGAGAACTACGCCTCCGCCGTGCGCGGCGAATCCCTCGCGGCACTGACCACCTCGCTGGTCACCGCCCTCATCGCCAGCCTGTCGGCGCTCACCGTCGGCAGCTGGGCGGCGCTGGCCGCCGCGGGCCTGAAGAAGCGCGGGAAGCGCGCCCTGGACGCCCTGTTCGTGTTGCCCGTCGCCGTGCCGTCCGTGGTCGTCGGCCTCGCCGTACTCGTCGCCTTCAGCAGGCCCCCGCTGCTGCTCAACGGCACGAGCTCCATCGTCGTCCTGGCCCACACCGTCCTCGTCACGGCCTTCGCCTACCAGTCCGTGTCGGCGGCGATCGTCCGGCTCGACCCCGCCTACGAGCAGGCCGCCGCCTCCCTCGGGGCCCGGCCCGCGTACGTGCTGTGGCGGGTCAAACTGCCCCTGCTGCTGCCGTCCCTCACCTCGGCGGCCGGGCTCTGCTTCGCCCTGTCCATGGGCGAGCTGAGCGCCACGATGATGCTCTACCCGCCGGACTGGATGCCCCTCCCGGTCCGGATCTTCACCGCCACCGACCGCGGCTCGCTGTTCAGCGGCTCCGCCGTCGCCGTGGTCCTCATGGCCACGACCCTGCTGGTGCTGCTGGCCGTCTCCCGCATCCGCACCAGAGCCTCGTACCGCTGATCCCCGGCTCCCTTTCCCCGTAAGGAAGTTCCATGCCCAGCAACCGCTCCCTCCTGCGCGCCGTCCCGGCCGTCACCGGCGGCCTCGTCCTCACCTGCGCCCTCACCGCCTGCGGCTCCACCTCCGCCGGATCCGGCGGAGACGAGAAGGTCGTCACCGTCTACAGCGCCGACGGCCTCAAGGGCGAGAAGGGCGACGGCTGGTACGACAAGGTCTTCGCCGAGTTCACGAAGAAGACCGGCATCGAGGTCAAGTACGTGGAGGGCGGCTCCGGCGAGATGGTGCAGCGCGCCGTCCGCGAGAAGACCAACACCCAGGCCGACGTACTGATCACCCTGCCGCCCTTCATCCAGCAGGCCGACGGCAAGGGCCTGCTCCAGGCCTACCGGCCGCAGGGCTCGGACAAGGTCGGCGGCGCGGACAAGGCCGCCGACGGCAAGTGGACCTCCGTCGTCAACAACTACTTCGGCTTCGTCTACAACAAGAAGGAACTCGGCCAGGCCCCCAGGACCTGGGAGGAGCTCCTGGACGCCAAGTACAAGGGCAAGCTCCAGTACTCCACACCCGGCGTCGCCGGTGACGGAACCGCCGTCCTCATCAAGTCGATGCACGACTTCGGCGGCAAGGAACCGGCCCTGGAGTACCTCAAGAAGCTCCAGGCCAACAACGTCGGCCCCTCCTCCTCCACCAGCAAGCTCGCCCCGAAGACCGACAAGGGCGAGCTGCTCGTCGCCAACGGCGACGTCCAGATGAACTTCGCGCAGTCCAAGTCCATGCCGAACCTGGGGATCTGGTTCCCGGCGAAGGACGGCGGCAAGCCCACCACCTTCGCGCTCCCCTACGCGGCCGGCCTCGTGTCGAAGGCCCCGCACACCGAGAACGGCAAGAAGCTCCTCGACTTCATGCTCGGCGAGGAGTCCCAGAAGCTCGTCAGCGAGGTCGGCGGCGGCTTCCCCGCCCGCACGGACGTCAAGCCCACCGACGCCAACGCCGTCGAACTCACCAAGCTCATGACGGGAGTCGAGGTCTTCGAACCCGACTGGGCCGACATCGACGCGAACCTCACCGGCTACGTCGACGCGTGGAAGTCGGCAACCGGAAGCTGACCGGTTACTTCCTGGCCATCCGCGGCCGGAAGAGTGACGCTCGCATAACGGGTCTGGACCGGGGACCGCTCCTCCGGTCCGGGCCCGCCGCACGTCCGCGGTACCCGCATGTCCGCAGTACCCGCCTGCACACCATGCCCACATGCTCCTGGAGGAGTACGTGTCCCCTGCCCTGTCCGGACGCACCCTCGCCGTCGCGGCCACCGCCACCGCCCTGCTCGCCACCGCCCTCGGCGCGCACACGGCGACCGCCGCGCAAGCCGCGCCGAACACCGACAAGGTCCTCGTCATCGGTCTCGACGGAGCGGTCCTCGACCGCGTCAAGGCCGCCGACGCCCCCCACCTCAAAGGCCTCATGGCCCAGGGCCTGACCGCCCGCAGCACGCTGTACGCGAACCCGATGGGCGCCACCTCGTCCGGCCCCGGCTGGTCGAGCATCGCCACCGGCGTGTGGCCCGACAAGCACGGAGTGAAGGACAACTCCTTCACCGGCAAGAACTACACCGCCCACCCCGACTTCCTCACCCGCGTCGAGAACGCCAAGCCGGCCCTGAACACCTACGCGGCCGCCGACTGGGAGCCGATCACCTCCACCGACCAGAACGGCCCGATCTTCTCCCCGAAGGTCGACAAGCGGCTCTCCCTCAAGGGCGACCGCGACGGCTACCGCAACGAGGACCCGAAGATCGCCGCCGCGGCCGCCACCGAACTGCGCACCCAGAACCCGGACGCCGCCTTCGTCTACCTCGGCGAGATCGACGCGGCCGGCCACTCCTCCGGCGCCGGCAGCCAGACCTACCTCGACACCGTCGCCCGCGTGGACGTCCTCGTCGGCCAGCTCCTCACCGCCGTCCAGCAGCGCCCCACGTACGCCCAGGAGAACTGGAAGATCCTGGTCACCACCGACCACGGCCACACCAACGGCGGCGGCCACGGCGGCTCCACCATCGAGGAACGCGGCACCTTCGTCATCGCCAAGGGCCCCGGCATCCCCGCCGGCTCCGTACGCGACGACGTGCGCTTCGTCGACGTCGCCGCGACCGCCCTCGCCCACGTCGGCGTCCCGGCCACCGCCCTCGACGGCGTCCCCCTCGGCGCCCCCGACGGCGACCCCTTCGACACCCTGCGCCCCAACCTCCAGGCCCGCGTCGACGAGACCGGCATCCCCGCCGCCACCAAGGGCTTCACCCGCACCCCGCCCGCCGGCTGGTCCGTCGACAACTCCAGGATGGGCACCGGCGGCGTCACCGAGTGGGCCGGCTGGTCCTTCGCCACGGACGAGTTCTGGAGCCAGTCCCAGCGCGACCAGTGGCGCGAGCTGAACGTCCGCTCCCGCGACGTGTTCGCCGTCGCCGACTCCGACGAGTGGGACGACAAGAGCCACACCGGCACCTTCGACTCCACCCTGATCACCCCCAAGTGGAAGGTCACGGGCGGCACCACCCGCACCCTCGCCTTCCAGTCCCACTACCGCCACGAGGCCGGACAGACCGCCCAGGTCCTCGTGTCCTACAACGGCGCCACCCCCGCCGTCGTGAAGACGTACACCGCCGACGCCCTCGCCAAGGCCGAGAAGATCGCCCTCCAGGTCCCGGCCGGCGCCACCGACGTCCAGGTCCGCTTCCGCTACAGCGGAAACAACAACTGGTTCTGGACCGTCGACGACGTCACCCTGGGCTGACCCGCCGTACGGGTGCCCTGTCCGGGCCGTGGACGCCCTCCGCGCCCACGGCCCGGCACGGCTAGGGTGGTACAGACCAGAGGCCCCCGAGGTCAGAGGCCCCGCAGAGCGGAGAACAGTCCCGTGGCAGAGCGCAAGCCGATCGAATCCTGGCTCACCGACATGGACGGAGTCCTCATCCACGAGGGCACCCCGATCCCCGGAGCCGATGCCTTCATCAAGCGGCTGCGCGAGTCCGGCAAGCCCTTCCTGGTCCTGACCAACAACTCGATCTACACCCCGCGCGACCTCCAGGCCCGCCTCAGCCGGATGGGCCTGCACGTCCCCGTCGAGAACATCTGGACCTCGGCCCTCGCCACCGCGAAGTTCCTCGACGACCAGCGCCCCGGCGGCACCGCCTACGTCATCGGGGAGGCGGGCCTGACCACCGCCCTCCACGACATCGGCTACATCCTCACCGACCACGAGCCCGACTACGTGGTCCTCGGCGAGACCCGCACCTACAGCTTCGAGGCCATGACCAAGGCCGTCCGCCTGATCAACGCCGGTGCCCGCTTCATCTGCACCAACCCCGACGAGACCGGCCCCTCCACCGAGGGCCCGCTCCCGGCCACGGGCGCCGTCGCCGCGCTGATCACCAAGGCGACCGGCAAGCAGCCGTACTTCGCCGGCAAGCCCAACCCGCTGATGATGCGCACCGGCCTGAACGCCATCGGCGCGCACTCCGAGAGCAGCGCGATGATCGGCGACCGCATGGACACCGACGTCCTGGCCGGTCTGGAGGCGGGCATGCAGACCTTCCTCGTCCTGACCGGACTGACCTCGGAGAAGGACACCGAGAAGTTCCCCTACCGGCCGACCAAGACGGTCAACTCCATCGCCGACCTGGTCGACCTGGTCTAGGCCGTCCCGGCCCGGGCCGCTCGCGCGGCATTAGCGCGTACGGCTGACACAGACGGGCCAAGAGAGCGCCGCTCCGGATGCGGAGCGGCGCGTCGCGCGTGAATCTCCTTGTTGAGGAGGTTCACCATGCGCAGTTCACTGCTCGCTCTCCGTGTCGCGGGGGTGGCCGTCGCCCTGACGGCATGCTCCGCCGTGACCGCCCCCGCGGCCCTCGCCAACGAGTGGGACCGCGGCGGCGTCTCGGCAGACCCCAACCCGGCCGAACCGGGGGCGCTGGTCAAGCTGCGCGTCCGCGGCTGTGACGGAGACTGGGGGTCGGCCCACTCCTCCGTCTTCGTGTCGGAGGTCCGCCTCTCCGGCGGCCGCGGCGAACGCGAGACGCTGTACGGCGAGGCGATGATCAGCCCGCACGCCCGGCCCGGCTGGCACGAGATCCGTGTGAAGTGCGACGGCAAGGGCGGTAAGGGCGACAAGGGCGACAGGGGCGGCTACGACGGCGGCCTCCGGGGCTCGATCGAGGTCCGCGAGCGCGAGCACCACCGCCCCGACCCGCACCGCTCGCCGGTCTGGCCCATCCACGCGGGCGGCGGCGGCATGTCGGCGGAGCTCGCCGAGACGACGCGCCTGGCGGCCGCGACGAAGAAGAGCCACGACGGCGACGGCCCCGGCCTGCCGCACACCCTGATCGGAGCGGTCCTCGCGGCCGCGGCCACCCTCGCCGTCGCCGGCCGGGCCCTCACCCTGCGCCGCCGGCGCAACGGCGGATGAACGAGGCCCGGAGCACCTCCGGCGGCAGGCTGCTGACCTTCACCGCCTGGTCGGTGCTGGTCCTCGGCCTGTGGCTGTGGGGCAAGGAGATCACCGGCGTCCCGGCCGGCCCGCTCGCCGGGCAGGGCGGGGGCCCGGTGGGGGCGGGCATGCCGGCCGCGCACGCCCCGCTGTCCGGGGCGATGCCCGCCCGGATCGACGTACCGTCCATAGGCGTCCAGGCCCCGGTGATCTCCCGGGGCCTGGACTCCGAGGGGGCGATCGACCCGCCGCCGTACGAGCTCCCGGGCGCGGTGGGCTGGTGGGGCGCGGGGGCCGCGCCCGGCGCGGCGGGGGCCGCGCTGATGGTGGGGCACGTGGACACCAAGTCGAAGCCGGCGGTGTTCTTCGGCCTCGCGACGGTGAAACAGGGCGACAAGATCCGGGTGGCGCGGGCGGACGGCTCGGTCGCCGAGTTCACCGTCGAGGACGTACGGACCTACGAGCGGACCGGCTTCGACCCGCACAAGGCGTACGGGCCGCGCGTCGCCGGCCGGGCCGAGCTGCGGCTGGTGACCTGCGGCGGCACCTACGACAAGACGGCCAAACGGTATTCGGCGAACGTGGTGGTCTCCGCCTACCTGACGGGCGCGGGCACCCGCCCGGCCACGGGCACCGCGGTGTGAGGCACGCGGGAACACGACGAAGAAGCCCCTCGCAACTTTCGCTGCGAGGGGCTTCTCCTCGTCTGTGCGCCGCCAGGGACTCGAACCCCGGACCCGCTGATTAAGAGTCAGCTGCTCTAACCAACTGAGCTAGCGGCGCTTGCTGACAGGGAAAACTCTACCCCACCTCCAGCGCTGCTCATGACCAGCCGCGCCCGCGTTGTCCGATTAACCCATGTTTGGGGTGTTTATCGTGCACGATATGTCTGGTCGAGCCGAATCTGATGCCCCGCCAGATGCGTGCCCGGCCGACCAGTGGACGAGCAGGGGAGTGGACGGAACCGCATGACGACGCAGCCTCCGGTGCATGTGCAGCTGCCCGCACCGATGCCGATGCCGGTCTTCGAGGACTACGAGCCCGCGGGCGACTGCTTGTGCCTGGGGTGTGCCCAGAGGCGTCGCGTCCTCGCGCGCGGGCGGGCCATACCGCTCCGGGACGGCGGACACCCGGCCGTGCGGGGCGCCCGCAGGGCGCTGGTGCTCGCCACCGCGGCCGGCGTGGTCCTGAGCGGCGGCGGAACCGCGCTCGCCGTGAACAAGCCGGTCCCCGGTCCGGGACCGGTCGCCCTGGACGACCCCGGCACCCCGCAGGGCGGCCGGGCCCCGCTGCACGGACGCCCGGCGACCGGGACGCGCCCGCCGGCCGGCCTGCCCGGCGCACCGTCCGCCGTCCGGCGCATCGACCGGGCGACGATCATCAACCGGGCGAAGGTGTGGCTGGACGCCAAGGTCCCCTACAGCATGTCCGAGTACTGGACGGACGGCTACCGGCAGGACTGCTCTGGCTACGTCTCCATGGCCTGGAACCTCGGTACGAACGAGTGGACCGGCAGCCTCGACAAGTTCGCCACCCCGATCACCAAGGACGAGCTGCTGCCGGGGGACATGCTGCTCTTCCACAACCCGGCCGACCCCAACAAGGGCTCGCACGTGGTCCTCTTCGGCGGCTGGGCCGACGAGACCCGCACGCACTACGTCGCCTACGAGCAGACGCGCCCGACGACGCGGAAGCAGGCCACGCCGTACGGGTACTGGACCAACTCGGCGAAGTACCTGCCGTACCGCTTCAACGGGGTGACGGGCGGGATCGTGCCGGACGCGCCGCAGCCCGCGCCCGCGCCGGTCCCGGTGGTCTCGACGACCTTCCCCGGGGCGTCGAAGTTCGGCCCCGGCGCGGACAACGCGTACGTCGCCGAGCTGGGCAACATGCTGATCGGCCGGGGCGGGACCCGCTTCTACCCGAAGGGCGCCCACACGCGCTGGGCCGACGCGGACCGGCAGGCCACGCAGGCCTTCCAGAAGGCGCAGGGCTGGACGGGCACCGACGCCGACGGCCTCCCCGGCACGCACACCTGGCGGCTCCTGGTGGAACGCACGGGCAAGGACATCCCGCCGGTGGCGGCGGGCGGATCGACGACGCCGACGTCGCCTTCGGCTCCCACGAGCCCCACGAGCCCGACGGCTCCGACGGGCCAGGCGGGACCGTCCGGAGTGCCCGCCTACCCGGGGCTGTGGGCCTTCCGCCCGGGCTCGTCCCATCCGGCCGTCAGCGCCCTCGGCCGCCAGTTGGTGAAGAAGGGCTTCGGCAAGCACTACACGTCCGGTCCGGGCCCTCGCTGGAGCGAGGCCGACCGTCGCAACGTCGAGGCCTTCCAGCGCGCCCAGGGCTGGCGCGGCGCCTCGGCCGACGGATACCCGGGCCCGGAAACCTGGCGGCGGCTGTTCGCATGACGGAGGCAACGATGTACCCCACGCGCACCACGACCACGACGGGCACCTTCCACGTCCCGCCACCCCCGCCCGGGGCGGTGGCCGCACCCGCTACGGAGGCCGGGCCCCGCACGGCCGCGCCGTCGCCCGCCCCGCACCAGGCGGCTGCGGCCCGGACAGCGGCTCCCGCTGCCGGCCACTCCCGCGAGACGGGGTTCCCGGCCACGGCGCCGGCCGGCGCGGGTCAGCACCCGGCGCCGGTTCCCGCAGGGGAGACCCGGTCCCAGGACTTCCCGGCCGGGGCACCAGAACCGGTGGCGGGAGCCCGGCCGCACGCGTACGCCGCCCCGCGCGCGGACGCCTCCGGCACCAGGCCGGATTCCCGGGCCGGCGCCCCTTCGACCCTGACGGACCTCGGGGCGGCTCCCGGCGCGGAGCACCGTCCCGGATCCGGGACGCGAGCGGCGGCTCCGGCCGGGGTGGAATTCCCGTCCTGGGACGCGTTCCCGGGGGCGGGGCAGGCGCGCGAGTACGCGCAGGTACCGGCGCGCGCGGCGGACCCCGTACGGGAAGCCCGGGCCGAGGAGCGTTCGGGCCCGTCCGGCGGGCCGGTGACGCTGGCCCATCCCCACGACCCCGCTCCGGCGGCGGCCGACATCCCGGCCGCGCGGCCGGACCCGGCGCAGCCGGAGGCCCCCGCTCCGCGGCGTGGCCGGTGGATCGAGGTCCCGACGGGGCAGGCGACCGTACGCGGGAGCGGGTCCGGCCCCGCCCAGCCCCACGACACGGACCCGCGGGGCGACGTACCCCCGGCCCGAGCCCAGACAGCACCCGCCCCACCCCCACCCACCCCGACGGCGACCGCCCCGTCCGCACCGGCGCTCCACGCCCGGGCGGAAGCCGACCTCGCTTGGCCGGGGCCGACGGCACCCGCCCGGCCCGGGCCCGAGCCGACTCGGTCCGGACCGGCGGCCGACACCCACACCGAAGCGGAGCCCGCCGCGCCCACCCCAACGCCTCACACCCGCACGGAGGCCGACCCCGTTCCGTCGCCCACAGCGGCGCCCACCCGGCCCGGGGCCGAGCCCGCTGCGTCGGGTGCGGCGGCACACTTCCGGGCCGGGGCCGAGCCCGCTTGGTCCGCGTCGGCGGTGCACGCCCTGGTGGGGGCGGATCCTGCCGGGTCCACCCCGGCGCCTCACGCCCGTGCGGAGGCCGAGCCCGTTTCGTCGCGCGCGGCGGAACACTTCCGGGCCGGGGCGGAGCCCGTTCGGTCTGCGTCGGCGGTCCACGCCCGAGCGGGGGCAGAGCCCGCTGGGTTCACCCCGGCGGTGCACGCCCGTGCGGAGGCAGAGCCCGTTTCGTCGGGGTCGGCGGCTCACGCCCTGGTGGGGGCGGTGCCCGCCGGGCCCACCCCGGCGCCTCGCGCCCGTGCGGAGGCCGAGCCCGTTTCGTCGGGGTCGGCGGCTCCCGCCCGGGTCGGGGCCGAGTCCGTTTGGTCTGGGTCGGCGGCTCACGCTCGGGTTGGGGCCGAGGCTGCTTCGTCCGGGTCGGTGACGCGCGGCTGGGCCGGACAGGGTTCGCCCGCGCAGGCGTTGGACATTCCGCACCCCGCCCCCGAGGCGACGGCCCCCGCCGATGCCCCGGAGGGAAGCGTCACCCCCGCTCCCGAGCAGGCGGCGGTCACCCGGGATCAGGACCACGGGCTCCGGCCGGACCCGGCGCGGCCCGACACCCCCGCCGGACTCCCGGCCCCCGCGGTGGCGGAGTCCCCGTCCCACGGCCCCTGGCCGCACCCGGCCCCCCAGTCGGCGGCGCCCCGCGAGCACCCCGCCCCCGAGGCGGGCCCGACGGGTGTCGCCGGCGAGGTGCGCGGGATCGGTTCCGCCGAGCCGGCTCACGGCCGCGCCCCCTGGCAGCACCCCGCCCACGGCACGGCCCCGGCCGGCGGTGCTCATGCGCAACCCCCGGAGGGAGAAGCGGTGGCGCCTCGCGCCCGTGCCCCCTGGCCGCACCCCACCCCCGAGGCGGGCCCGACGGACACCCCCGCCGGTTCCCCGGAGGGGCGCGGGATCCCGGCCCGCGAGCGCGCCCCCTGGCCGCACCCGGCCCCCGAGGCCGACGCGGTGGACCGCGCCCGCGCCCTCTGGCCGCACCCCGCCCCCGGCTCGGCCCCGGCCGGCGGTGCTCACGCGCGACCCCCGCAGGGAAGCGCCCCGCACCCCGCCCCCGGCACAACCCCGGCCGACGGTGCTCACCCGCAACCCCCGGAGGGAAGCGGCATTCCGGCCCCCGCCACGGGCCCGGACGACGGTGTTCAGGCCCCGCCCCCGGAGGGACCCGGTGTGGCCGAGATCGTCGCGCGGGCCGTCGCCCGGGGGATGGACGCGCAGCGGGAGGAGGACGACACGCAGGACCTGCCGCACGTGCGGCCCCCGCGCGGGGCGGCGGTGACGGAGGTCCCGGTACACCTCCCGTTCCGCGCCCACCCGGCCCCGCCCGTCACGGCCCCCGCCCCCGCGCCCGCCCCCGCGAGGCCCGTGCGCGGCGACCGCCCGCCCGCGGGCCGTCGCGTCCCCCGGGGTGACGACCGGCTCCGGGAGCACCGCGGCCCCGTGCTGCCCGGCTGGTTCGCGGTGGCCGTCGGCGGGCTCGCCCTGACGGGCTGCGCGGCCGTCCTCTGGCGGACGGGCGCCGTCCCGGCCGTCTTCGCGGAGGCGTTCGGGCTGACCCCCCGCCCCTACCGCGGGCTCCGCGCCACGCACTGGCCCCCGCTCGCCCTCCTCGGCGTCGTGGCCCTCCTCGCCCTGGGCGGTCTCGGCCGCGCCAAGGCCGGCCACGCCTGGGTGCTCACCCTGTTCGGCCGCTACCGGGGCACGGTCCGGCGTACCGGCCTGACCTGGGTCAGTCCCCTCCTGCTGCGCCGCCGCGTCGACGTGCGCCTGCGGCACTGGCGCAGCGAGCCCATGCCCGCCGTGGACTCGGGCGGACTGGCCCTCCAGGTGGTCGTCCAGGTCGTCTGGCAGGTCAAGGACACCGCCCGGGCCACCCTCGCCGTCGAGGACCACACCGAGTACCTCGCCGAGCAGGTGGAGTCGGCCATGGCGCGGGTGCTGTCCCAGCTCCCCGCGGACGCCTTCCACGCGGACGCCCCGACCCTGCGCAACGCCGAGGCCGTCGGTGACGCGCTGACGCGGATGCTCGCGGCCGAAACCGAGGCGGTCGGGGTCGAGGTGTTCTCGGCCCAGCCGACCCGGATCGAGTACGCCCCGGAGGTGGCCGAGGCCATGCGCCGCCGCCGGGTGGCCGCGATCGACGCCAAGCACCGGGACACGGTCCTGACCTCGGTCGTCGACGCGGTGGACGACACCGTCCACCGGCTGACGTCGCGCGGGATCGTCGAGCTGGACGACTACGAGCGCAAGGCCCTCGTGAAGGACCTCACCGTCGCGTTCTACACCGGACGTGCCGAGCAGTAACAGCGGCAACAGGAACCAACGCACCAGACCACAGCGGACGGGTGGCCGGTCATGACCGGACCACCCGTTTTCGCATTGGTATAGACATGGCCAACTCCCGTCAATAATGTGGAACTTGGTCTAGACCTGAAACCATCCCCACGCGTGCGCACGCTCTCATCAGACTCCCCCCACGTCCAAGGAGCATCATGCGTCCCTTCCGCATGCCCACACGGCCCACACGGCCCGGCCGGACCGGCGCCGCCGTGCTCGGTCTCGGACTCCTCGCCGGCGCGGCCCTGATCACCGCGCCCACCGCGAGCGGTCACGGCTACACCGACACCCCGATCAGCCGCCAGAAGCTCTGCGCCAACAAGACCGTCTCCGACTGCGGCCCCATCCAGTGGGAGCCGCAGAGCGCGGAGGGCCCCAAGGGCTTCCCGGCGCTCGGCCCGTCCGACGGCACGATATGTTCCGCCGGGCACTCCGAGTTCGCGCAGCTCGACGACCCGCGCGGCGGCGCCTGGCCCGCCACCGGCGTGACCGCCGGTCAGAGCTACGGCTTCCGCTGGCAGTTCACCGCCAACCACGCCACCACCGACATCAAGTACTACGTCACCAAGAACGGCTGGGACCCGACCAAGCCCCTCACCCGGGCTGCGCTCGACCTCCAGCCCTTCCTGACGGTGGCCTACAACGGCGCCCGTCCCGCGATGACCACCGTCCACCAGGGCGCCATGCCCAGCGGCAAGACCGGCCGGCACATGATCCTGGCCGTGTGGACCGTCCACGACACCCCGATGGCCTTCTACTCCTGCTCCGACGTTCAGTTCTGACGAAACGTCAGCTAATCTCCGGCGGCATGCGGACGACGACCACTGCAACCGACGCGCCCGGAACCGTCGCGGAGCTCGTGGCGCGCCGGTGGGGCGACCACCGGCCGGGGCTGAAGTGCCGGGGCGACGGCGGACGCCCCACCGTGCTCAGCCACCACCGGGTCGTGCAGGAGGCCGCCGCCCGCGCGGCCCTGCTCGTCGACCTGCTGCCGCCGGGGGCCGAACCGCACGTGGGGGTGCTGCTCGACAACACCCCCGAGTTCCCCTTCTGGCTCGGCGCGGCGGCCCTGGCCGGGGCCGCCGTCGCCGGGATCAACCCCACCCGGCGCGGCCCCGAGCTGGCCCGCGACGTCCTGCACACCGACTGCCGGATCCTGGTCACCGAGGCCGCCCACCTGCCGCTGCTGCGCGGCCTCGACCTGCCCGGCGTACGGATCCTGGTCACCGGCACCGAGGAGTACGAGGCCCTGCTCGCCCCGTACGCCGGCGCGAAACCCGGCGACGCCGCCGTCCATCCCGGAGCCGCCGCCACGCGCCGCCCGCCCGGCCCCGCCGACCGGCTGCTCCTCTACTTCACCTCCGGCTCCACCGGCGCCCCCAAGGCCGCCATCTGCACCCAGGGCCGGCTCGCGGCCGCCGGCCACTCCCTGGCCCGCCAGTTCTCCGTCACCCCGGACGACGTCCACTACGTCTGCATGCCGCTCTTCCACGGCAACGCGGTCATCGCGGACTGGCTGCCCGCCCTCGTCGCCGGAGCCCCGGTCGCGCTGCGCCGCCGCTTCTCCGCCTCCGCGTTCCTGGACGACGTCCGGGCCTTCGGCGCGACCTACTTCACCTACGTCGGCCGGGCCGTCCAGTACGTCCTCGCGACCCCGCCCCGCCCCGACGACCGCGAGCACGCCCTGCGCCTCGGCTTCGGCACCGAGGCCGGGGCGGTCGACGCGGCCCGCTTCGCCGAGCGGTTCGGGGTCCGGCTCGTCGAGGGCTACGGCGCCACCGAGGGCGGCGCCTCCGTCCAGCGCACCCCCGACACCCCGGCGGGCGCGCTGGGCCGGGCCGGCGCCGGGGACGACCTGGCCGTGATCGACCCGGAGACCGGCCTCGAATGCCCTGCGGCCCTCCTCGACGCCGAGGGCCTCCTCGTCAACGGGGACGCGGCCATAGGCGAGCTCGTCAACCGCGGCCGCAGCCTCTTCGAGGGGTACTGGCGCAACCCCGACGCGGAGGCCGCCCGCACCCGCGGCGGCTGGTACTGGACGGGGGACCTCTTCTTCCGCGACCCGGAGGGCTTCCTCTACTTCGCGGGCCGGACGGACGACCGGCTGCGCGTCGACAGCGAGAACCTGGCCGCCGCGATGATCGAGAACGTCCTGGCCCGCTGGGACGCGGCGGCCGCCGTCGCCGTGTACGCCGTCCCCGACGAGGCCGCCGGGGACCAGGTCATGGCCGCCCTGGCCCTGCGCGAGGGCGCGGCCTTCGATCCGGACTCCTTCGCCCGCTTCCTCGCCGCGCAGCCGGACCTCGGTACCAAGATGGCCCCCCGCTACGTGCGGATCCTCGACACCATGCCCGTCACCGCGACGAACAAGGTCCACCGGGTGGCCCTGCGCCGCAGCGGCTTCCGCTGCCCGGACCCCGTCTGGTGGCGCCCGCCCACCGGCGCCGCCTACCGCCCCCTCACCGCCCCGGACCTCCACGGGCTCCTGGCGGCGTACGACGCCCACGGCCGCCGCCCCCTCCTGGACCGCTGACCCGCCCCAGGTGGGCGGGTCGCGGCGTCCCCGCCCACCTGCGCGGGTAATGGTTTTGAGCACCCCCGGAGAGCAGGTAGTATTTTCTCTGTCAGGCGCCGCTAGCTCAGTTGGTTAGAGCAGCTGACTCTTAATCAGCGGGTCCGGGGTTCGAGTCCCTGGCGGCGCACCTGTACTTCGGGCGGTTTCCGGTTCACCGGGAACCGCCCGAAGTGTTTTCCGGGGCCCGCGGCCCCGCTGTGGTGCCCGCGGCCGCCGCGGCCCCCACGCCTCAGAGCGTGAGCGACAGCAGCAGCGGCGCGGCCTTCCGGTTCAGCGTGTCGGCGGCGGCCCGCAGCCGGTGGGCGTGCTCGACGGGCAGTGAGAGGGCCAGGCAGCCCACGGCGGCGCCGGCGGTGATCGGGACGGCCGCGCAGACGGTGCCCACCGCGTATTCCTGGAGGTCCAGCACGGGCACGGTGGCCGGCTGGCTGTCCAGCTTGGAGAACAGGATCCGCTCGTTCACGATCGTCTTCGAGGTGAGCCGGGCGATCTTGTGCCGCGACAGGTGGTCGCGCCGCCCGTTCAGGTCGAGCTGGGTGAGCAGGCACTTGCCGACCGCGCTGGCGTGCGCCGCCGAACGGAAGTCGACCCACTCGTGGACCTTCGGCGTCCGCGGGCTGTCCGCGAACTGTGTGATGCGGACCTCACCGTCGACGTACCGGCTGATGTACACGGCCGCGCCGACGGAGTCCCGCAGCCGGTCCAGGGTGTCCTGGAGCTTCTCCTGGAGCGCCTGCTGCCGGTCGACGCCGGAGCCGAGCAGCACGAGGGAGTCCCCTATGGCGTAGGCGCCGTCCGACACCTGCAGGACGTACCCCTCCCGGCGCAGCATGAGCAGCATCGGGGCGAGATGGGCCGCGGGCAGGCCGGTCTCGCGCGCGATCTGTACGTCGGTCACACCGCCTGTATGGCGGGCGATCGTTTCGAGTACGCGAAGGGCGTACTGCACCGAGTGGAACGGCGCGGTCGGCTCGGGCTTCAGCGCCACGGTTTCCCCCTACCAGGTTGTTACCGCTTGCTCTACCACGATAGCCATCAAGAGGCCCACGTGGAGCGTCTGTTGATGAGATTGATGGCTTAATCAAGTCCCTCTGCCAGCCGCTACTCTCCTGGCATATGCCAATGGCACGGTCGCGTCCCGGTCTGCCGGGAATGCCCGGGCCGCCCCGACGGTTCGGTTCCTTCGTACGGACATCGAACGAGGCACACGAGCCGGACGGGACGGGAGCGACGATGAGCGACACCGGGGACGCGGGCCGCCACACGGGCCAGGGGCCGGAGGGCGGGGATCCGGTCCGCGGGACCGTCCGGGGCGGGGCGCCGGTGCCGCTGTCGGTCCTGGACCTGGTCACGGTCGGCAGCGGCAGCACCGCGCGGGAGTCGCTGCGGACCAGCGTGGAGATCGCCCGGCTCGCCGAGTCCCGCGGCTACCACCGCCACTGGGTCGCCGAGCACCACTCCATGCCCGGGGTCGCCAGCTCCTCCCCGGCCGTGATCCTGGCCCACCTCGCCGCCCACACCTCCCGCATCCGGCTCGGCTCGGGCGGGGTCATGCTGCCCAACCACGCCCCGCTGGCCGTGGCCGAGCAGTTCGGCACCCTGGAGGCCCTGGCCCCGGGCCGGGTGGACCTCGGACTCGGCCGCGCGCCCGGTACCGACCCGCGGACCGCCGCCGCGCTGCGCGGGCCCGGGCGGCTCGACGAGGCCGCGGACGAGTTCCCGCGGCGGCTCGCGGAGCTGGTCCGCTTCCTGGACGACGACTTCCCCGACGGGCACCCGTACGCCCGCGTGCACGCCGTGCCCGGGCCGGTGCAGGGGCCCGCCGGGCGGCCGCCGGTCTGGCTGCTCGGTTCCTCCGGGTTCAGCGCCCGCCTGGCGGGGGAGCTGGGGCTGCCCTTCGCGTACGCCCATCACTTTTCGGCCGCCGGGACCCTGCCCGCCCTCGACCTCTACCGCCAGAGCTTCCGCCCCTCGGCCGTACTGGACGCCCCGTACGCCCTCATCGGCGTCTCGGCGCTCGCGGCCGACTCCGAGGCGGAGGCCCGCGCCCAGGTCCTGACCGGCGCGCTGTCGATGCTCCGGCTGCGCGGCGGCCGGCCCGGGCTGGTCCCGACGCCGGAGGAGGCGGCCGCGTACCCCTACTCCCCGATGGAGCGGGAGTTCGTCGACGGCTGGCTCGCGAACATCGTGCACGGCACCCCCGACGAGGTCCGCTCGGGGCTCGACGCCCTGGTGAAGCGGACGGGTGCCGACGAGCTGATGCTGACGGCCAACGCCCATGGCGGGGCGGCCCGGCTGAAGTCCTACGGGCTCGTCGCAGATGCGTACGGCCTGCCGACGGAGGTCTCGATTCCGGCTTGAGCCCCCGCGAACGGGGTTCGGCTGGTTTGTTGCCGAAACCTTGCCGGAGCATGGCCTAAGGGAGTCTTAAACCGCTCGTCACCCGGGGTGGCGGGCGGTTTCTGATGTCCGCTCAGGTCTCTGACGAGCACATTTGGCCGCTCAGTGGTCTAGTCCTTCTTTGGTCCAAACCATTGACTGGGGCGTGCGGTGATCGCTATCACTTCTCTCACCTGAAGCTGATGTCCTCCCCTCCCACCCCCCGGAGGCAGTTCATGCACATCCGTAAACCCCTCATCGCGGCCGCCGCTACGGCCGCGCTGGCAGCCGGAGCGCTGGCCTCCTTCGCGGGACTCGGCACCGCGCAGGCCGCGGACACCTCCACCAGCGTGAGCAGCGGCGGCGTCCGGATCGCCTACTACGACCAGTGGAGCGTGTACGGGAACGCCTTCTACCCCAAGCACCTCGACACCCGGGGCATAGCGGGGAAGCTGGACGTCATCAATTACTCGTTCGGCAACATCCACCCCACCAACCTCACCTGTTTCGAGGCGAACAAGGCGGCGGGGGACGACAACAACCCCAACGCCGGTGACGGCGCGGGCGACTCGTACGCCGACTACCAGAAGTCCTTCAGCGCGGCCGACAGCGTCAGCGGCGTCGCCGACAAGTGGGACCAGCCGATCGTGGGCGTCTTCAACCAGTTCAAGCAGCTGAAGGCCAAGTACCCCCACCTGAAGATCAACATCTCGCTGGGCGGCTGGACGTACTCGAAGTACTTCAGCGACGCGGCGAAGACCGACGCCTCCCGCAAGAAGCTGGTCTCCTCCTGCATCGACCAGTACATCAAGGGCAACCTGCCCGTCGAGGGCGGCTACGGCGGCCAGGGCGTCGCGGCCGGCATCTTCGACGGAATCGACATCGACTGGGAGTACCCGGGCTCGTCCGGCGGCCACCTCGGCAACCACTACGCCCCCGAGGACAAGCAGAACTTCACGCTCCTGCTCAAGGAGTTCCGCGAGCAGCTCGACGCCTACGGCCAGGCCAACGGCGGCAAGAAGTACCTGCTGACCTCGGCCCTCCCGGCCGGCCAGGACAAGATCAAGCACATCGAGACGGACAAGATCGGCGCGTACCTCGACTACGCGAACATCATGACGTACGACATGCACGGCGCCTGGGACAGCGACGGCCCGACGTACCACCAGTCCCCGCTGTACTCCCCGGCCGGTGACCCGACCGACCCGATCGCCCCGGGCACCCAGAAGTACAGCATCGACAACGCCATCGACTCCTGGATCGACGGCAACCCGGCCTACGGCATCACCGGCGGCTTCCCCGCCAACAAGCTGACCCTGGGCTACGAGTTCTACTACCGCGGCTGGAAGGGCGTCCCCGCCGGGGCGAACAACGGCCTCGCCCAGAGCGCGACCGGCGCCTCCGGTGCCCGTCCCACCAGCCAGCAGGCCGGCATCGCCAACTACAAGGAGCTCGGCGGCCTCGTCGACAACCCGGCGACCACCTTCTGGGACGACCAGGCCAAGGCCTCGTACTTCTACAAGGACGGCGAGTTCTTCACCGGCCTGAACCAGAAGTCCATCCAGGCCCGGGTCGACTACGGCAAGCAGCGCGGCCTGGCCGGCGCGATGATGTACTCCCTCCTCGGTCTGGACAACAACACCACGCTGCTGAACCAGATCTCGGACGCCCTTGGCGGCACCACCCAGCCGCCGACCACCCCGCCGACCACGCCTCCCACCACCCCGCCGACCACGCCCCCGACGACGCCGCCCACCGGCTGCGGTTCCGTCCCGGCCTACGTCGCCGGCACCGTCTACACCGGTGGCACGGAGGTCTCCCACAACGGCCGCAAGTACAAGGCCCAGTGGTGGACGCAGAACGAGGCGCCCGGCACCACCGGTGAATGGGGTGTCTGGAAGGACCTCGGCGCCTGCTGATCTCCCCCCACCCCGCGCCGAGCGACCCTCCGCCCCGCACCCCGGACTCCGGGGTGCGGGGCGGAGGTGTGTCACATGGTTACGGGATTCGGGACACCGGAGCGTGTCGGGATCGTTACGCTCGGCCACGGCATGCATCCGACCCGCATCTCCACGGGGGTGACCGTCCCTTGGTCCAGGTCCGCGACCTCGATCCCAGCGCCTCGCCGCTGGACTACTACGGCTACGAACTCCGCCGCCTGAGAGAAGCGGCGGGGCTGGCACAGGCGCAGCTGGGCGACATCATCTACTGCACCGGCTCCCTGATCGGCCAGGTGGAAACCACGAAACGGGTCCCGACCCGGGACTTCTCGGAACGGCTGGACGCGGCACTGGGCACCGACGGGCACTTCTCCCGGCTGGTGGGACTGGTCCTGCGGAGCGTCTTGCCGACGTGGTTCCAGGCGTACGCGGAGATGGAGGCCCGGGCGGCGTTCATCTCCACGTTCCAGTGCCAGTTGGTGTACGGGCTCCTCCAGACGGAGGCCTATGCCCGGGCGGTGCTGAGCATCGACAAGACCGAGACGCTCGATACGTCCGTTGCGGCACGCATGGACCGGCAGCGCATCCTGACCCGCGACAACCCGCCGGTGCTGTGGGTGGTGCTGGACGAGGCCGCCCTGCTCCGCGAGATCGGAGGCCGTGAGGTCATGCGTGAGCAGCTCGCCCACCTGTTGAGCCTCCGGGACCAACAGTGGCTGGAGATTCAGGTGCTGCCCTTCGGGGCGGGTCAGCACGCGGGGATGATGGGCTCGTTCACCATGCTCCGCTTCGAAGGCGACCCGGACATCCACTACAGCGAGAGCTACGACTGCGGTCACATGACTGCCAACCCGCAAGTGATCAAGGAGCGTTCGGTCGGCTACGCTCGCCTTCAGGCCGAGGCCCTCTCTCCCCGGGCGTCGGCAGAGCTGATCGCCCGCGTAATGGAGGAACGCTATGGGAAGCAACCAGCAGGCGGGGGCGCTGTGGCGTAAGTCGTCCTACAGCGGATCCAGCGGCGGCGAGTGCGTCGAGTGCGCCCCCCTCGGCGGAGCCGCTTGGCGTAAGGCCTCGTACAGCGGATCCAGCGGCGGCGATTGCGTAGAGGTAGCCACCCGCCCCTGTCTCGTCGCCGTCCGGGACTCCAAGCGGCCCGGCGGCCCCGCGTTCACGGTGGCGCCGGAGGCGTTCGGCGCGTTCGTGCGGAGCCTCTGACCGTACGGCCCCGCCGCCCCGTACCCCCTCAGACCGCGGGGTGCGGGGCGGCGGCGGCCTGGCGGCCGATCATGCGGGCGATCACGTCCGGAGCCACCGCCCGCGAGTACAGCCAGCCCTGGCCGGTGTCGCAGCCCACGCGGCGCAGCCGGGCCGCCTGGCCCGCCGTCTCCACGCACTCCGCGGTGACCGTCAGGCCCAGCCGGTGGGCGAGTTGGACCAGGGCCTCCACGATGGTCTCGTCGGCCGGGTTGGGGTGTGCGCCCTCCTCGTAGCGGAAGCCCTTCACGAAGGAGCCGTCCAGCTTCAGCACCGACACGGGCAGCCGGCTGAGGTAGGCCAGGTTCGAGTAGCCGGTGCCGAAGTCGTCGATGGCGATCCGGACGCCCATGTCGCTCAGCGCCTGGAGGGCCTGGAGGGGGCGGCCCGCCGAGCCCATGACCGCCGACTCCGTCAGCTCCAGCTGGAGCAGCTGCGGGGCCAGGCCCGTCTCGGCGAGGATCTCGGCGACGTCCCCGACCAGGTCGGAGTCCCACACCTGCCGCACGGCCACGTTCACCGACACGAACACCGGCGCGTCGCTGGGCTGTTCGATCTGCCAGCGCCGGGCCTGCCGGCAGGCGGTGCGCAGGACCCAGCTGCCCAGCTGGACGATGGAGCCGTCCTCCTCGGCGATCCCGATGAACCGATTCGGCGTCAGCGTGCCGAACTGCGGGTGGTTCCAGCGGACCAGGGCCTCCACCCCGCGCACGGTGCCGCTCTCCAGATCGACCAGCGGCTGGTACTCCAGCTCGAACTCGCCCCGCTCCACGGCCGGCCGGAGCGTCGAGGAGAGGGCCTGCCTGGTCATGCGGTGCGCGTTGCGTTCGGGGTCGAAGAGGGTCCAGCGGGCCTTGCCGTCCGCCTTCGCCCAGTACAGCGTCGTGTCGGCGGCCTGCATCAGTCCGGTCGCCGTCGTTCCGGTGGTGTCGCGTTCGACGACGCCGATCGACGCCGACACCGAGAGGCGCTGCCCGGCCAGGTCGAAGGGCTCCTGTACGGCGGCCAGTACGCTCCGCGCCAGGTCCGCGAGCTGCTCCGTGCCGGTGGAGTCCTCGACGAGCAGCGCGAACTCGTCGCCGCCGAGCCGGGCCACCAGGTGCCCGCCGGTGCGGCCGTAGCCGCACTGGTCGGCGCACTGGGTCAGCCGGGCCGCGACGGCGGTCAGCAGCCGGTCCCCGACCCGGTGGCCGAGGGTGTCGTTGACGGCCTTGAAGCCGTCGAGGTCGAGGTAGCAGAGGCCGATGCGGCCCGTTCCCCCCTGCCCGTACGCGGAGGCCTCCAGGGCGGCGGAGAGCCGCTCGAAGAACAGGGCCCGGTTGGGCAGGCGCGTCACCGGGTCGTGCATCTGGAGGTGGCGCAGGCGGGCCTGGAGGTCGCGGCGGTCGCTGATGTCGGCGACCGACAGCAGGACGTCCTTGGTGCCGGGTACGGGCCCCAGGGTCACCTCGGTCCAGAGCGAGTGCCCGTCGGGGTGCTTGAGACGGCGCGTGCAGCGCAGCCGGGCCTGCCGGCCGCGCAGCACCTCCTGGTAGGCCTGCCAGGTGCGGGCCTCGGCCGCCAGGTCCACCAGGTCGGCGGCGGACTGTCCGGCGAGTGCGCGCGGCTCGGCGCCGAGCAGCCCGGCGAAGGCCTGGTTGGCCGCGATGACGTCGCCGTCGCGGCCGACGACGGCCATCGCGAGGTGGGCCGCGTCGAAGGCGGCCCGGTAGTCGAGTGGTTCTGCCGCGAACCTGGGCGGCGCGGCCGACATGCCCGGCACCGCCGGAACTGCTGCGTGACGCTCCGTAACGGCCGATCGGATGCTGTCGGCCGCCGAACCGGTCCCCTCTGAGGTTCCGCTCACCGTTCGCTCCCGCAGTGCTCGTGAGTGTCCGTGCAGGAAAGTGTGCCGATCATAGAGGCTGCCGGGAGGCCCTATCCAGCGGCGTCGCCGTGTGGGGCGCGGTCCTTCGTCGTGATGACGCCGTGCTGACGCTTCGTCGGCCGTCCTCCCGCCTCCCGCCGGTCGATCGTTTCTGCACGCCTGTGAGCACCGAGGACCGCACCTGATCCCAGGTGATCGGTCGTGACGTTCCGTATTCGAGTCCGTGAACTCCGGGGGTCACCGGCTTGCCGTAGCGCTCACTCGTGTGGGGCACCGGAACAAGGCATTAGTAAGACAATCGCCTCAAGGTGGACGAGAGGGTACGAATCCACCACCGGAGGTCGATGTGCCGCGACAGCAGACACCCGGGGGAGTGGACCGCTCCCGCGCCCGAAGTACGGCTGCGGTCTTCACCTCCATGGCGGCGCTCGCCGCCATGTCGCTCGTCGCGGGTCCCGCCAAGGCGGATTCCGGGGCGGGCCCCTGCGCCCTGACGCGAACGGCGGCGCACCACTCGCTCGGCCTGGACACCTGGAACCGCGCCTACCCCAAGCCCGAGCGCACGCTCAACGCGGTCATGGTCTTCCTCTCCTTCCCCGACCACCGCGCCGGCCTCACCCCGGAGGCCCTGACCGCCGACTACTTCCCGGCGACCAGCGACTTCTTCGAGCGGGCCTCCTACGGGCGCTTCCGGCTGGTCCCCCACCCCCAGCGGCAGTGGATCAGCATGCCCAAGCCGTCCACCGAGTACGGGATACGGCGTGACTGGGCCCCCGAGGACCGGGCGGCCTACCTGCGGGACGCGGTCGCCGTCGCCGACCCGGAGGTGGACTTCAGCGCGTACGACGTCGTGTACTTCGTCGCCGACCCGGAGGCGCCCGGGGTGGACTCGGACGCCACCAAGGTCGTCAACTTCGACCGGCCGCTGACCGCCGACGGTACGGAACTGCGGCGGATCGTCACCGTCTTCGAGCGGCACCCGCCCGACCGCAACGTCCTCGCCCACGAGACCGGGCACGTCTTCGACCTGCCCGACCTCTACCACCGGCCGTCGGACGGCAAGGGCGACTGGGACACGTACGTCGGTGACTGGGACGTCATGGGCAGCCAGTTCGGCATGGCCCCCGACCTGTTCGCCTGGCACAAGTGGAAGCTGGGCTGGCTGGACGGCTCGCAGGTGGACTGCGTGACGTCCGGCTCCTCGATGCACACCCTCCAGCCGCTCGCCCAGGCCCCGCCGCCCGGCGGCACGGGCGGGACCCGGCTCGCCGTCGTCCGTACCGGACCCGGCAGCGCGATCGCCGTCGAGGCGCGGGGCTCCGTCGGCAACGACGGGGAGACCTGCACCGAGGGGGTACTGGTCTACCGGGTCCGCAACGAGGCGGCCTCGGGCGGCGGCCCCATCGAGGTCCTCGACGCGCACCCCCGCACCGAGGCCTGCTGGGACCGCTCGGTGTACCCGCCGCTGGCGGACGCGCCGCTGGAGGTCGGCGAGGCCTTCACCGTGCCCGGGGAGGGGGTCACGATCGAGGTCGCGGACCGGACCCAGTCGGGCGCCTACACCGTGAAGATCACCACGTAGGCCGGAGCGGGAACGGGAACACGAAGAAGGCCCCCCACTCACGTGGGGGGCCTTCTTCCGTCTGTGCGCCGCCAGGGACTCGAACCCCGGACCCGCTGATTAAGAGTCAGCTGCTCTAACCAACTGAGCTAGCGGCGCCTGCTGACGTCGTAGACATTAGCATCCGGATCGGCCGAAGGAAAAATCGCTCCCGCACCACGGGTGGCGTGCAGGAACGCCCACAGCAGAGCGTCCGGCCCGGGCAGCCAGGGCAGCCGCGTGTCGGGGGCCACGAGCCACCGGGAGGGGCCGGGCGCGGCGGCGAGCGGGGGCACCGTCACGGCGTCGCCGTGGCCGTGGCAGAGCGGCGCGGGGGCGGCCGGGCTCCACTCCTCCCAGGCGAGCAGGGCCGGCAGCCGCTGGGCCGTCCCGGGCGTGGCGAAGAGCAGCATCCGGCCCCGGTGCACGGCGGCCGGGCCGGAGCCGGGGCCGCGCTCCCACAGCAGGTCGAGCATGCGGCGGCCCAGCACGACGGGGACGTTGACGACGTCGAACGCGGTCCCGCAGGGCAGCACGGCAGGCGTGGCGGGCCGGGCCTGCCAGGCGGAGAGGGTGTGCTCCGGGTGCGCGGACGCGGAGGCCAGCCAGGCGGCGCCCTGGGGTGTGACGTGGGTCGCGGACGCGGTGCGTCCGTCCGTGCCGTCGAGGGAGGGGCAGCCGGTGGCCTTCGTCAGCGTCGTCATGGCAAAGGTCTACCGGGCGTAGTGTGACCATTCCCCGGAGTTACCGAAAGTCGGGACGGCGCGGCCCGTGCTGGGGTATGTTGCGCCGCGCATATGCCAGACGGCTCCGCCGGGCGGGTACGGATCCGCTCCGCCCGGCGGGCCGGGGATTCCTCAGGGGGCGTCCGGGGAGGAGCCCCGCTGGAGGTCCTCGCCGAACTCGATCATCTTGCGCGCGTAGTCCTCGGTCCATTCCGCGACCTCGGCGATCGCCTCGGGCGGGATCCGGTCGAAGCGCCGGGGGTCCGCCAGCTGGGCCGCGGCCAGGGCCTGGAACTCCACCGCCCGGTCGTGCGCCGCCCGGAAGGCCAGCGTCAGCTCGGTGGCGCGGGTCAGGAGCTCACGGGGGTCCTCGATGGATTCCAGGTCGAAGAAGTGCTCCGGGTCCGTGGCGGCCTCCGAGGGCTCGAAGAGCAGCGGCGCGGGCCGCAGCCTCCGCTCGGTCCGCTCGGGCTCTGCCATGCGTGTCCTCCTGCTGCGCGTGCGAAATGCTTCCGGGCCACCCTCCATTGTCCAGCGTCGCGCAAGAGTGCCCGGGGTCACACGGTGACGGGCTCCTTGGCGAGCGCGGCGACGTCGTCCAGTACGCCGGTCAGCTCGGCCGCGAGACCGGCCGGGGCCTCGAAGCCCTCGTCCCCGACCAGGGCGTTGATGCCCGGGACCGCCGCCGAGCGGCCGGCCGGCAGCATGCCGAGGCGGGTGAGGACGGGCAGCAGCATCTCGGCCGCCGGGGCGCCGCCCGTGGGGCCCGCGCTGTAGCTGACCAGGCCGACCGGCTTGCCCTGCCACTCGCTGTAGAGGAAGTCGACGGCGTTCTTGAACGGGGCGGTGAACCCGCCGTTGTACATCGGCAGGACGAAGAGGAACGCGTCCGCGGAGGAGACGAGGGCGCTCCAGTCGCGGGTGTGCTGGTGGGTGTAGATGCCGCTGGAGGCGTACTCCGGCTCGTCCAGGAACGGCAGCGCGATCTCGCCGAGGTCCACCGGGGTGACCTCGAAGCCGCCGTGCTCGCGGGCCCGGTCGGCGACCCAGGCGGCGAGCGGGCGGCCGCTGGAGGTGGGGCGGGTGGCGGCGGAGATGACGTGCAGGCGGGTCATGGTGGGCGAACTCCCCGTGGGTGGTGCGGTGGTGCCGTGGTGCGGCCGAGGGCGGCCGCGGCGTGTCGATCGGCCGCCAGTCTGCGGGCCGACCGCCACACGGGGAAAGCGCGGGGCGCGCGATATGTCAATGCGGGTCCCCTGGCGGCCCTCAGGGGCGCCAGGGGATGCGGTGTTCGGCGAGGTGGGCCAGGACCGAGTGGTTCGCCTCCCAGCCGTCCGGGGCTGTGTTGGCCGCCGCCTTCGGCGGTGTGCCGGACTCCGTCCGGTGTCAGGGCCGCCAGGGGATGCGGTGTTCGGCGAGGTGGGCCAGGACCGAGTGGTTCGCCTCCCAGCCGTCCGGGAACTTGACCGTCACTCCGAGCTGGACGGGTTCCGTCGACGGGTGCGCGTCCAGGAGGTCCGCTATGCCCGCCCGGGCCACGACCACGCAGGCGTGCCGGTGCCGTGAGGCCAAGACGCACAGGCGGCCCGTCTCCAGGTGGAACGCCGTCGCGTCGGGGCGGCCCGACAGGGGGTGCAGCACCACCGTGAGGTCGTACTCGCGGCCCTGGAGCCGGTTCGCGGTGTCCACCGTCACGCCGGACACGCCCAGCGCGGCCAGGGCCGTACGGACGGCCGCCGCCTGGTCGCGGTGCGCGGTGCCCACCGCGATCCGGTCCGCGGTGAGCGGGGACGGGTCCGGGGACTGCTCGTCGGTGGTGACCGCGCCCCGGTCCAGGGCCCGGCGGACCACCAGCGCCACCGCCCGGACCGCCTCCGGGTCGGTGCGCGGGGTGTGCCGCGCGGGCAGCTCCAGCAGCCCCCAGCCCGACTCGGCGGCCTCGTCCAGCACGCGGTCCGGGCCCGAGCCGTCGCCCGCGACCCCGTACGAGAGCCGCCGGTCGCCGTGGTCCGTGCCGCTGCGGAACCGGCTGTACGGGTAGAAGGCGCGCGAGACCAGCGGCGCGGCCGTCGCCGGGAGCCGCCAGGACACCGGCAGCCGGTGCTGCGGCAGCCCCGGGTTGTGCGCCAGCAGCGTGGACACCGCCGACGCCGAAGGGTCGTACGACAGGCCCGCCCACTGCTCGGCGCCGACCACGCTGAACGGGTCCAGCTGGCCCGGGTCGCCCACGAACAGCGCCCGGTCGAACAGCCCCGCCACGGCCAGCAGCGCGTCCGAGCGCATCTGGTACGCCTCGTCCACGATGGCGTGTTCCCACGGCTCGGTGTCCTTGACGTACGCCCACTTCGCCGCCGTGGACAAGGTGATGGGCAGCTCCGCCAGGTCGCCCGGCTTCGAGGACAGGGTGACCGACGGCAGCTCGCGCAGCGCCGGGTCGTAGGCGTCGCCGTCGCTGCTGTGCAGCCGGCCCACCTTCAGCTCCGGGTCCTTGTCGTGCAGCCGCAGCACCAGGTCGTCGACCTGGGCGTTGGTCTGCGCGACCACCATCAGCCGGCGCCCGGCGGCGGCCAGCTCCCGCGCGGCGCGCACCACCAGCGTGGACTTGCCGGCCCCGGGCGGGGAATCCACCACCACGCCCCGCTCGGTGCCGTGCAGGGTGTCGTGCAGGATGGCGGCGGTCGCCTGGGCGGCGGCCGCGCCCGGGTCGAAGGCGGTCAAAGGATGTCCTCGTCGGTCACGGCGTCGGGCAACATTCCGGCGGGGGCGGCGGGCGCGGACCCGGGCGGGCCCCCGTGCGTCCACGGCGTGTTCTCGGGGTCGGGCAGCTTCGGGCCGCCGCGCGCGTCGTGCTCGAACAGCGTCCAGCACAGCCGGTCGCCCTTCTCCGGCACCGAACCCGGCTCCGGGTCCCGGCCGCGGCCCATCTTGTCCAGCAGGCGCAGCACGATCCGCCCGTCCTCGTCCCGGCGGACGAACAGGGCCGTCTGCGGGCGCCCGTCCAGCGAGCGGTACACCTTCCCGCCGCCCTCGTCCGCGAGCTGGGGCAGGTCCTCCGTCGCCACCGTCACCAGCGGGCGCGGACTGGGCCGCTTCGAGTCAGTCCACTCCATCACCACCTCGGTGACCTCACCGGCGAAGGCCTCGCCGGACAGCCGCCGGCCCGCCATGACGAGCGGGTCGTCCAGCGCCTCCTGGGCGTCGAGGCGGACCTGTTCGGTCTCCCGCGTGGCGAGCTTCTGGGCGGCCGTCACCGCGTCGTCGCGGCGCGGCTGCGGGGGTTCGCCCGCGCGGACGCGGTCCCGGTGCCCGGTGTAGGACCAGCGGTCGCGGGTCCAGCGTTCCCCGGTCCGCTCGCCCGGCGGCAGGGCCCGGACGAGGTCGAGGGCGTCCCACGTCTGCCGCCAGGCGTTCTCCATCTGGGAGACGACCAGGGCGCGGACGGCCTCCTCGGCCCTGCGCACGGCCGCCGCGTCGCGCGGCCCGTCCCCGCCGCGGGCCGCGTCGTAGCGCGAGATCGCGGGGGCCAGCAGCGTGTTGTCGAACGCCGGGTCGGTGGCGGGGCCCGCCGGGGGGACGAGCAGCCGGCCGTCGCCGTCCCGGGCGAGTTCCGCGCGCAGCGCCCACTCCGCGCCCGTCTCGCCGGCCGGCGGGTCGATCCAGCCGAGCAGGGCGCCGAGGTGCTGGTCCTCCAGGTTGCTCTGGCCGGTGGCCCAGTGCCGGGACAGCAGGTCCGTCGCCGACAGCAGCATCGAGGAGCCGGGCACCCGGGAGCGTTCGGCGAGGTGCGTGAACCAGCGGCCGAGCATCGGTACCTGCGAGGGCGCCGGGTACGGGTTCTCCGGGTCCTCCTCGGCGGTGCGGCGGAACCGCATGGAGCGGCCGAGCAGGCGCACGTACTCGATGCCCGCCCGGCTGGGCACGATCAGCTGGGGCGCGTCCACGCACAGCTCGGTCTCGACCTTGACCCGCTTGCCGCTCTCCGGGTCGGTCTCGGTGCGCTCGGCGGGTTCGACGGTGTCCGCGTACGCGTCGATGTGGGCCAGCACGTGGACGGCCAGGTCGGCCAGGAACGCCCAGCGCAGGTCCCGGTCGCGCGGCTGGGGTATCACGAAGATCCGCGGGTCGTGCCGGTCGGTGCCCAGCATCGCGCCGAGCGGGGCGCCGGCCTCACCCGCGGTGGTCAGCGGCACGAAGACCATCGGGCGCTCGCCGAGGTGGCGGTGCCGGACGGTCGCGAGGGGCTGGGCGCGGCCCGCGCGGACCGCCTCCAGCCGGGCCAGGGTGCTCAGCAGGGGCATTCGGGTGTCTCCGGGGCGTGGTGCGGGGGACGGGCGGCGGCCTGCTCCAGTGCCTCGGCGCGCAGCCGGGCCGCGTGGTGCAGCGCGGCCGCGGCGGGATCGTCGGCGGGGCCCGCCCCGGAGGCCGCAGCGAGGGCCGCCCCGACGGTGGTCAGCCCGCCCAGTTCGCCCCGTACGGAACGGCCCAGCGCGCCCGGGTCGCCCGCCGCGCGGGACCGCTCGCGGCAGTGGAAGGCCAGCTCGCAGGCGGCCAGGCACTCGGGGGCGTAGGCGGCGGTGACGGCGGAGACGGCCCGGTCGAGCTCCTCGGCGGTCCGGGCCGGATCGAAGCAGAGCCCCTCGGGGAGGTCCGCGGCGAGGTCCTCGACGCGGGTCAGCCGCTCCAGCTGGCGCCGGGTCACGGAGTGCTCCCGGCGGACGTCGACCAGGGCGGCGGTGGGCTGGTTGGAGAAGTCCTTCGGGCAGACGAGCACGATCCGGTGTCCGACCTCGGCCCCGGCCAGCTTGGCGGCGGTCTGCTCCAGGGCCAGGACGTACACGGCGGCCTGCCGGGCGGCCGCCCCCACCTTCGCGGCGTCGGCCGACCCGTCGATCATCGGGAACGACTTGATCTCCACCACGGTCCAGCGGCCGTCGGGGTGCACCACGACGGCGTCCGGCTCCAGGTAGGCGGGGGTGCCCGCCACCTCCAGGGCCAGCATCGGATGGTCGAGCAGCGTCCACGCCCCCGCGGCGGTGGCCTCGCGCAGCGCGAGCGCGGTACGGGCGGCGCGGCCCTCGGGTCCGGCGGCGGTGAGGTCGGGGACGAGGGCGTCCGGGCCGGGCGGTTCGGCGCTCCCGCCGAGGCGGTCGTGGACCAGCCGCAGCAGTTCGGCCCCGCCGTCGCCCTTGACCTTGGCCTCGAAGGAGTTCCCGCGGACGATGGCGAACTGCGACTGGCCGAAGGAGGCGGGTGAGCCGAGGGCCGCCGCGAGGGCCGTCTTGTCCACGCCCGCGCCGTCGAGCAGGGCCCGTCTGCCGCAGCCGGGGTTGGCGGCGAGGGCGGCGAGCGCCCGGGCGTCGAGCGGGCGGGGCGGCACGGCGGGGCCGCGCAGGTCAGCGAGCCGCTGCCGCAGTGTCGTCTTCTGCGGTGTCGTCGGCGGGCGGCCGCTGGGCGGGTAGGAGCTCACGGGCGGAAGTGTCCCATCCGCCACCGACAATCGGGGACTTACCGCGGAATCCGACCGCTCGTCCCGCGATGACCGGCTCGGTGACCGGCTCGTCGGCGGGCCCAGTGGCGGTCTCGGTGGCGGTCTCGGCGGCGGGCCGGACGACGGCCTGCGGCGCCGCCCGGCGCGCGAGCAGCCACCGGGCGACGAGCGCTCCGGCGCCCATCACGGCCGCCCCCGCCGCGGCGTCCAGGAAGTAGTGGTTGGCGGTGCCCATCACGACGAGCGTCGTGAGCAGCGGGTAGGCGGCGCCCAGCACCCGCACCAGCGGGGTGCGCGCGTGCCGCCACAGCAGGACCCCGCACCACAGCGCCCACCCGACGTGCAGGCTCGGCATCGCCGCGTACTGGTTGGTGAAGGAGCCGAGCCCGCGCGGGGCGCTGGCCTCCCCGCCCCACCAGCCGTACGCGCT
Organism: Streptomyces sp. NPDC006512; assembly: GCF_040611935.1. Lineage (NCBI taxonomy): Bacteria > Bacillati > Actinomycetota > Actinomycetes > Kitasatosporales > Streptomycetaceae > Streptomyces > Streptomyces sp. NPDC006512. The sequence continues at coordinate 138,381 of NZ_JBEXPG010000015.1, forward strand.
GAACTGGGCCATCGTGTCCGTGAACCCGTACGAGGCGTCGAGCAGCCGGGGCGGGCAGGTGGGCATCAGGGCGAAGCCGACGAGCCCGAGCAGCGTGGACGCCACCAGCCAGGTCCGGGCGGCGGCGTAGTGGCCGGGCCGGCGGTGGTAGAGCCAGACCAGCACCGCCGGGGTGACCAGGTAGTGCAGGGAGGCGTACACGAAGTCGGCGGGTATGCCGAGGATCCCGGACCGGGAGAAGAGGTGGTTGAGGGGTCTTTCGAAGTCGATCCCCAGCAGTTCCTCGGCGCGCAGGATCGCGAGTCCGTGATCGACGGCGAGACCGACGTCGCCCCGGGCCAGGAGCCTGCCGCCCGAGTAGGCGCCGTAGACGAGTGCCAGGAGCAGCAGTTCCGCCCACCATCGCGTGGGCCGCCGTCGATTGGTCATACGGTGTATGACGCTGCTGGGACGGGAGGAGTTGCCCGCTGTTCATGTGATGGATGATGTACGGACGAAGGATTCGCCCGAACCGGAGCGAACCCCCACGGACCGGGAGAAACTCACATGGCCCCCCGCATCCTGCTTGCCCGCCACGGCCAGACGGCTTGGTCGCGACTCGGCAAGCACACCGGGCGCACCGACGTGCCGCTGCTGGAGGAGGGCAGGCAGGGCGCGAAGCAACTCGGCGAGCGTCTCGCCCGGGAGCCCTGGGCGGGACTGCGCGGCGTGGAGGTCCGCACCAGCCCGCTGGTCCGCGCGAGCGAGAGCTGCGACCTGGCCGGCTTCGGGCTCCAGGCGGAGCCCTGGGACACCCTGATGGAGTGGGACTACGGCGACTACGAGGGCATGACCCCCGCCGAGATCCAGGCGGTCCGGCCGGGCTGGCTGATCTGGCGCGACGGGGTCCCCGGAGGCGAGTCCGTGGCCGACATCGCGGCCCGCGCGGACGAGGTCGTCACCTGGGCCCGCTCGGCGGAGCGCGACGTCCTGGTCTTCGCCCACGGCCACATCCTGCGCACCCTCGCCGCCCGCTGGCTCGGCTTCGAGGCCTCCTTCGGCGCCCGCATCCGGCTGGACCCGACCTCCCTGTCCGTCCTGGGCTGGGCGTACGGGGCCCCCGCGCTGGAGCGCTGGAACGACACCGGCCACCTGGACGGCTAGGGCCTGTCGTCAAACTCCCGTCGTCGCCCGGAGGGCGGCCCTGCGGCGTCTGGTGCGTGCTCTCGGTGCGCCGGGCGGAAGCCCGCGTA